>CBESNZ010000029.1:0-15330 GCA_965531045.1 uncultured Acidimicrobiales bacterium | reverse complement strand
AACCGTCGGGGGCGACGATCGCCAAGAACGCAGGGGCAGGATCTGCGCCGTCATCGAGGGCAAAGCCAAAGTTGCCGGCGTACACATATCCGGCGTCGCTGATCACCATGTCGTTGCATTTGTCGGTCGCAACACTCGACAAGTCGGCGTACTCGCTGAGTTCGCCGTCGGCGAGACGCAACAGTTTCCGGTCGAGCATCGACACGATGACGAGGTCGCCGTTGGGTAGCCAGTCGATGCCCGACGGCTGGTTGGGCACGTCCACGATCTTCGTTCGGTTGCCCGACGCATCGACGCTGTACACCGCGTGCTGATAGAAGTCGGAGTACCAGAACCTGCCCTCGTGCCAGCGAGGGCCTTCTCCAAAGTTCACACCGTCGACGAAGACCTCGAGTTCTGCCATGGCCGTGTTCTAGTCGATTTGTGCACGCAGGTGTTTGGTGGCTTCTCGGATGCTGAGCCCGGAGAGCTCGCAGCGGTGCGTGTCGACAAACGACATCACTGCGGCGGGGTCGGATTTGGCGTACTGGCGAAGCGACCAGCCAATGGCTTTCCGGACGAAGAAGTCCGGGTGGCCGGCCTGCGTCTCGCAGTAGCGAAAGAGTCGCTCGGCGTCCGCTGAGGGACGAAGGGCCGGGATGCACCTTGGTGGGCAGCATCGGCGTCGAGGAGCAGCGAACAACAGCCTGGCGCACCACCGATCCGTCGCAGGTGACGGATCGCCGAGTGCGTCAGCGAACAAGGCCTCCGGGGCGAGCGCCGGTGTCGACGCCGTTCTTGCGGGTCACCTGGCCGGACACGATCGTGTAGTCGTATCCCTCGGCGCCTTGAATGAGTCGGCGGCCACCGGCGGGAAGGTCGTGGGCCAGTCGCGGCTGGCGCAGGGTGAGTCCTTCGTAGTCGATGACGTTCAGGTCGGCCTTCTTGCCGACCTCGAGTGAGCCACGGTCGGTCATGCCGTAAAGATCGGCGGTGTCCTTGGTCTGCTTCTTCACCACCCACTCGAGCGGCAGCTTTTCGCCGCGGCTGCGATCGCGCGCCCAGTGGGTGAGCATGTAGGTGGGAATCGATGCATCGCAGATCATGCCGCAATGCGCACCGCCGTCGGAGAGGCCGGAGACCCCTTGGGGGTGCAGCAGCATCTCGCGGGTGGCGTCGGAGTTTCCGTCGCTGTAGTTGAACAGCGGCATCATCAGCATGGCCTTGCCATCGTCTTCGAGGAAGATGTCGTAGTACACCTCTTCGAGAGACCGGCCGCTGGCCTCGGCGATGGCCGCCACCGACTTTTCCGGACCCGGCTCGTAGTCGGGAGGGTTGCCCATGGCGAACGCCTTGTTCGGCATCATCGTGGGCAGAAGGTGCACACCGTCGAACTGGATGGCCGGGTCGGGAGCATCGCTTTCCTCGGACAACAATGCGTCGCGAATCGCCTTGGTCTTCATCGCGGCGACCACCGACTCGAAGTCTTCTTCGGCCATGAGCCGCTTGAAGGTGGGCTTGAGGCCGAACGGGTGAAAGGTCTGCAGGGACAGCAGCATTCCGAAGGGGCGGGCCGCCACCTGGGGGAACACGGCAGCACCGCGATCGACGGCCTTCAGCGACTCGTCCATGAGCTCTTTCCAGAGATCGGGCATCGCGTCGATCTGCGTGAGTGCAAACGAAATCTTTTGGTCGACCTCGGCGGAGAGCCGACACATCCAGTCCATCTCCTTGGGTGGCGCGATGAGGTCGAGACCGGCAGCACCTGCCGGCGCGAGCTCGAAGACACCACCACCGCCGTCGCGCAGCGCGCGACCCATGGCGAACAGCTCGTCCTCGGTGGCGAAGGTTCCGGGCACCGGTTCGCCGTCGATCGCTTTGTGCCCCATGGTGCGGCTGGTGCTGACGCCCATGGCGCCGGCTTCGATCGCTTCGCGGACGAGGTCGGCCATCTGCGCGATGTCGTCGGGGGTGGCCGGCTCATTCTTCGCCCCGCGCTCGCCCATGACGTAGCCACGGATCGCGCCGTGCGCGATTTGGGTCCCGACGTCGATTGCGAGTTTGCGTTCGTCGAGCACGTCGAGATACTCGGGAAAGCTCTCCCAACCCCAGGTCATGCCCTCGGACAGCGCGCTGCCGGGGATGTCCTCGACGCCCTCCATGAGCTGAATGAGCCATTCTTCCTTGCCGGGGCGCACGGGGGCGAAGCCGACCCCGCAGTTCCCCATGACGATGGTGGTGACGCCGTGACCGGCCGACGGGTTGAGCTCGTCATCCCACGTGACCTGTCCGTCGTAGTGGGTGTGGATGTCGACGAAGCCCGGCGTGACCAGCTTGCCGGTCGCATCGATGGTTTCCTTCGCCTCGCCCTCGAGGTTCGGACCCACCGCGACAACCGCGCCATCGACGATGGCGACGTCGGCTTGCCGTCGATCAGCGCCGGTGCCATCGACCAGCGTGCCGTTGCGAACGATCATGTCGTACAAGTGAAGAACCCCCGAAATAGAACTGGTTTCACCGTAGTGGATTCTGCTTCTCTACGCACTCGGCGATCCGTCGCTGGCGCTCCTCGGGCGCCGATGCTGCACACCAAGGTGCCGAGCCGCTCCTCATCCTGTCTCCTGACGCACTCGACGCTTCGTCGCTGGCGCTCCTCGGGCGCCGATGCTGCACACCAAGGTGCCGAGCCGCTCCTCATCCTTCGTCGCTCCCTCCTACCTGTGGCTGGCGCCGTGTCGACAGTGGTCTGGCCTGCTCGGTCACCATGGCCTTTGGCCCGCAGGGCAGCACCAAGCTGCCGGCGGGCGTAATTGGGCCTGCCACTGCGTTTGCATGGGCTAGAACGACGGCATGGACGAGGCCCAACTCCTGAATGCGGTTGACTCTGCGTTCGCGGCGACTTCCGCCGGGATAGAGCGGTGGGCCGACCCGCACGGTGCAGAGTCGCCGAAGGCCGAGGAATACTCCCGGGTCACCGACGCCGAAAGGTGGCGCATCATCGGCGCCCGGGCCGACGCCTGGGTGGCGGCACTGGTCGAATCCGGACTGGCGACGGTCAACCGAGGCGTCGAGGTTGCCTGGCGCGACGAGCCGGGTCCCATCATCACGCGCACCGATCTCGTCACCCCCTCGGCACCAGGGGCATTGCCCATCGTGATCGGCCGAAGCAGCATCGTTGGCGGGGACAACGTCCGCGTGGACGACGTAGGTGTCGTACTCGGCGTCGGTGCACCCGCGGTGTGCATTGCGCGGCTTCCCGACTGCGGCTGCGACGCGTGCGATTCCGGGTCGCAAAACGAACTCGACAAACTCGACGAGATGCTGTGTTCCGTCACGTCCGGAGCGTTTCGCCACCTGACCAAGCGGGACCGGGTCATCACGCAAACCGGACCTGGCGCATGGAGCTACTCCGGAAGCGTCCGATACGGTCGAGTGGACCGGATCCTCGCCCGCCCGAAGGGCTGGGTCGAGTTGTCCGGGGCCTCCTGGCTGACGGCCTGACGGGCTGCACTGGACGTCGAAGGCGCCGGCAGGCTGCCGCTAGCAGCAGCTGTTGGTCGTGTCCGCCTTCACCGAATCCGTGTTCACGGGGTCGGGGCAACACGAGGTGGCACCGTCGTCGTGGTGGGTGATCACGTTCTCGAGCTGCGACTCGTGATCGGCGGTCTTCACGTACCACTCCCAACGGTGGCCCTCGGGCCCGTCGACCCACGTTTCGACCTTCTCGGCGAAACAGCAGATGGTGTCGTCGATACCGGTCGTCGGCAGACCCGCCGCCACAACTCTGGCCTCGGCCGCGACGACTTCGTCGGCGGAGTCGACTTCGACGCCCAAGTGGTTGATCGAGCCGGGCTCGGCGTTCGGGTTCTCGAACAACACGAGCTTGAGCGGCGGATCGGCGATGGCGAAGTTCGCGTACCCGGGCTTGGTCTTGTACGGCTCGGCATTGAACATCTTCGAGTAGAAGTCGATCGCCTCGTCGAGATCGGCGACATTGAGGGCGAGTTGGGTGCGCATGTGGCAATCCTATCCAGTTGTTCATATCGACCATTGTCGAATTGATGATGGTCAATACGTTGCCTTACGCATTGACATCTGTCAATATGTTTTTCATGGCTGGCTCCCCCACACCGACGACCACGCTCTGTTGTGCCCCACTACTCGAGGGACAACTGACCGAGTCAAGCGCCGACGAACTCGCCGTGGTGCTCAAGGCACTGGCCGATCCCGTGCGCCTACGCATCGTGAGCGCGATTGCCACCGCACCCGACGGCGAGGCCTGCGCGTGCGACCTCCCGGCGCTGGTCGATCGATCACAGCCAACGGTCAGCCACCACCTCGGGCAGCTCGTCGCGGCTGGGATCTTGGCCCGCGAACAACGCGGCAAGTGGGCGTGGTTCGCGCTCCGACGCGAGTCCCTCACCTCGATCTGCGCTGCTCTGGGCGCCGGCTGCGAGGAACGGTTCCACCCGTAGCGACCGCCGAGGGCATCGCGTCCTGACGCTGCTGCCGAGCTGATCCGGCGCGGTGTTTCCGTTTGTTCACCCCGCAGTCGCCCGAGGGCGACCTGCACGCAACCGGGCCGTGCGAATCCCCTTCTACGTTGCGCCGCATGGACAAAACCACAGCCCCCCGTTCAGCACAAGCGCAACCCGGTCGACTCCTGGTTGCGCTACTCGTCTGCATCGCGGTCTTCGCGACCGCCTGCGGCAGCGATGATCCCGAGGGAACCAAGACCGACACCGGCGAAATCGGCTCCGGCGCTGAAATCGGCGGCGCGCTCGAAGGTTCTATTGCGGTTTCCGGCTCATCGACCGTCGAGCCGATCGTTCGCCGCCAGGCCGAACAATTCGCCGACATCGAGCCTGGCCTCGCCATCTCGGTGGCCGGCCCCGGTACCGGCGACGGCGCCGTCGCCTTCTGCAGAGGCGAGGTTCAGATCGCCAACGGCTCACGTCGGTACAAGGACGAGGAGATCGCCGAGTGTGAAGCCAACGACATCGAGTTCATCGAAGTCGCCCGTGGCATCGACGGCATCTCGGTCATCACGTCGGCCGAGAACGACACCGTCGAGTGCCTGTCGTTCAACGACCTCTACGCCTTGGTCAGCGACGAGGCAACCGGGTTCGGCGACTGGGCCGACGGCAACGCACTCACCGCCGAGTGGGACGGCACCGTGTTGCCCGATGCACCGCTCGACATCTTCGGCCCCGGCGAAGAATCGGGCACCTTCGACTCGTTCGCCGAGATCGTCATCGAGTCCGTCGCCAAGGGGAAGACCGGCCTCGATCCCGACAGCCGCGAGTTCGTCGACACCATCCGCCCCGACTACAACTCATCGCCGGACGACAACACCATCATCACCGGCATCGAGTCGAGCCAGTACTCGCTCGGCTGGGTCGGCTACGCCTTCGCCAAGGAAGCCGAAGCAGCCGGCGGCGCCAAGTTGCTCGCCGTCTCCAAAGAAGACGGCGGCGAGTGCGTCAGCCCGACGCCCGAGACCATCGCGTCCGCCGAGTTTCCCATCGCCCGCTTGCTGTACACCTATATCAACCTCGACGCGGTGGAGAACGAACCGGGCGTCGCCGAATTCGTCGACTACATGCTGTCCGACGTCGGTCTCGAATCGGTGACCGCGGTTGGTTATGTGGCACTCGGCGACGACGATCAGGCGGCTGCCCAGGCCGGCTGGGCGAACCGGACCATCGGCAAACACGAATAGCCCCAGCAAACATTTGTTTCCCTGCTGTTCACCTTGTCCGCTCGCTCCGTTCACCCGGTGGACAACGCCCAGCGCGTCGGGTTCCCTACGGTTCGCAGTATCGAAACGACCAATCCCCCAACCTCCGCGAGTCGCGTCCGGTCGATGCTGATGTTGCTCGGCCTGTTGGCGCTGTTTGCCGGCGTCACCGCAGCGGTCAATGCCGCCACCTCCGACGACGACACCGGCACGTCGCAGCCGACCGCAGGCAACGATGGCGACGGAAACACCACCGGGCCACTCGTCGGAGCGTTCACCGTGAGCGGCTCGTCCACCGTGGAGCCGATCGTTCGGCGCCAGGCCGAGGAGTACGAAGAAATCGCGCCCGGCGTGGCGATTTCGGTCGAGGGACCGGGCACGGGCGACGGTGCCGTCAAGTTCTGCAGCGGTGACGTTCCGATAGGCAATGGGTCGCGTCAGTACAAAGATGAGGAACTCGCCGAGTGTGAAGCCAATGGCATCGAGTTCATCGAACTGCTGCGCGGCATCGACGGCATCACCGTCATCACCTCGACCAAGAACACGGTGGTCGACTGCATTTCGTTCAACGACCTCTACGCGCTGGTCAGCGAGGAGGCCACGGGGTTCGACGACTGGTCCGATGCCAACGCGCTCACCTCGACATGGGGCGGATCCACCCTCCCCGATGCCGAACTCGACATCTTCGGCCCCGGCGAAGAATCGGGCACCTTCGACTCGTTCGCCGAGATCGTCATCGAGTCCGTCGCCAAGGGGAAGACCGGCCTCGATCCCGACAGCCGCGAGTTCGTCGACACCATCCGCCCCGACTACAACTCATCGCCGGACGACAACACCATCATCACCGGCATCGAGTCGAGCCAGTACTCGCTCGGCTGGGTCGGCTACGCCTTCGCCAAGGAGTCCGCCGACGACGACCGGGCGAAGCTCCTCCAGGTCAAAATGAACGACGACGGTGCCTGTGTCACCCCGACACCCAACACCATCGCGTCCGCCGAGTTCCCCATCGCCCGGTTCCTGTACACATATGTCAACCTCGACGCGGTGGAGAACGAACCGGGCGTCGCCGAGTTCGTCGACTACATGTTGTCCGACACCGGCCTCGAATCGGTGTCGGCAGCCGGCTACGTCGACCTCTCCGGCGAGGACCAAGCGGCGGTGCAGGAGACCTGGGCCAACCGCACAACAGGAAAGCACGGCGAGTGACCGCGACCGCCGTCCGCCGAGCCCCCTCGGTATCGACGCCGACGCTGACCAGTCGGGGCATCGGCTTTGTCGTCGAGTTGGTCACCTACCTCGTCGTCACGATGGCCGTTGCCATTCTGGAGTACTTCGTCGCCGGGCCGCTGTCGGATTTCGGTCCATCCAACTGGCTGATCGGTCTCGTCGTCATGGCGGCGTGGCACGGCTGGCACTGGGCCGGCTCTCAGACGCCGGTCGGTTCGTATCTCGACCACTACATCACCGACCTCGACGGCAACCCGGCGCCGTTCGAACAGATCGCCGTTCGGCAGTTTGCGAAATATGGCGTGCTCTACGGGCTGCCCATCCTGCTGCTCGACACCAACCTGGTCCTGTTCGGCTGCCTCGTCGGCGCGACGGGAATGGCGCTCTTCTGGGCGCCATCGCACCGCGGCCCGTGGGACTACCTCGCCGGCACCGTCATCTCCGACACGGTCTCTGCGGAGCGAAACATCGGACTCGCGCCCCTCACCAAGCCCAGCGACCTCCAACTGAGCGGCCGCCGTGTGGCGGAGAACAACAGGGCTCGGCGCCTGCTGTTCTTGGCCGGGCTGTCGTCGGTCATCGTCAGCGTCTTGATCGTCTACAACATCTTCACCGAGGCGTGGGCATTCGTCGCTGCCGACGAGTTCAGTTGGGGACTGCTCACCGAGCGCGGGTGGTTTCCCCGCCGCAACGAGTTCGATCTCGCCACCTTGTTCGTCGGCACCTTGTGGGTCACCGGCATCGCGATCGCCGTGGCCGGACCGGTCGGCCTCGGCGTGGCGATCTACTTGTCGGAGTACGCCAAGCCGAACGTACAACGCATCGTGAAACCGCTCATCGAGACCTTGGCCAGTATTCCTTCGGTGGTGTTGGGCTTCTTCGCCATCAGCTTCATCAGTCCGAGTGTGCTCGGACCGATCTACAGCGCCGCCGGCGGTGCCATCGGCATCTTCTCAATTCTCGCCGCTGGCCTCGGCGTCGGCATCTTGACCATTCCGATTGTGGCGTCGATCGCCGAAGATGCCATGCGATCGGTTCCACGCGAGCTTCGCGAGGCCAGCTACGGCCTCGGCGCCCGCAAGGTCACGACCGCGCTCCGGGTGGTTTTCCCGGCGGCGCTCAGCGGCATCTCGGCCGCATTCATCGTCGGCATCTCTCGGGCAATCGGCGAAACGATGGTCGTCTTCCTCGCCGCCGGTGGGTCCGGTGGCGCGATCTTCGAAGCGAACCCCTCCGAGCCGGGCCAAACGGTCACGGCCGCCATGGCGTCGCTCGGCGCCGGCACCGACAGCGTCGCCGGCTCGGGGATCGCCTTCCAGAGCCTGTACTTCCTCGGCGCATTGTTGTTCTTGATGACCCTCGTCCTGAACCTGTTCTCCGACATCATCGTCCGACGATTCCGCCAGGTGTACTGACATGGCAACGTTGCACTCATCGCTCGGCGACGTTCGGGGCAGCCTCCGCAAACGCCGCACGGCCGACGTCAGAGGGCAGGTTTTTCTTGGCCTGCTCATCACGTCGGTGCTCGTCGCTCTCGCGCTCGTGATGGCCGTCGTCATCAGCGTGGTCGTCGATGGCAGCGACATTTTGTTCGGCCGCCTCGGCAGCTTCTTGTCGTCGCCGTCATCGAGCGATCCCGATATCGCCGGCGTGGCCCAGGGCATTCGCGGCAGCCTGCTCATCGCCGGCATCGTCGCCGTTGTTTCGTTCCCCCTCGGTATCGGCGCGGCGGTGTACCTCGAGCAGTACGCGGCCGACACGTGGCTCACCCGCCTCATCCAAATCACCGTTCGCAACCTCGCCGGCGTTCCGTCGATTGTGTACGGCCTGCTCGGCTTGGCGGTGTTCGCCCAGGACCTCGGCGGCATCACCGGCGGCAGCTCGGTCATCTCGGCGGGCCTCACGTTGGCGCTGCTGGTGCTACCGGTCGTCATCATCACGGCGGGCGAGGCGATCCGCGCCGTACCTTCGGAGACGAGCCAGGGCGCCTATGGCCTCGGCGCAACACAATGGGAGGTGATCCGTACCGTCGTCATCCCCTCGGCCCTGCCCGGTATCCTGACGGGTTCGGTGTTGTCCATCGCCCGGGCGATCGGTGAGGCCGCGCCGCTCCTCGTCATCGGTGCCGCGACGTTCTACTCGACCGGGTTCCAGGGCTTCCTCGAACAGATGCAAGGTGCGTTCACGGCACTACCGATGAACGTTGCGAGCTTTGCCAAGCTGCCCGCTCCCAAGTGGGCCGGGCACGCGGCAGCTGCCAGCGTCGTCGTCCTCATGGTGGTCTTCACGATCAATCTTGCCGCCATCATCGTCCGGGCTCGCATCTCACGAAAGCTTGGCAAATGACCACACCGACGCCGAACCAACTACGGTCCTCACACGTGCAAGCCCCGGGAACCAACGGTACCGAGACCGATGACCTCGACATCGACATCATGCGCGACGCGATCTTCACCGCCACCGACCTCAACGTCTACTACGGCGACTTCCGTGCGGTCACCGATGTCAACCTCGACGTTCGCGAACACCAGATAACAGCGTTCATCGGCCCTTCCGGTTGCGGCAAGTCGACGGTGCTGCGGTGCTTCAATCGCATGAACGACCTCATCGATATCGCCCGGGTCGAGGGCAAGCTCACCTACCACGGCATCGACCTGTACGACCCAGAAATCGACCCCGTGGCCGTGCGCCGTCGAATCGGCATGGTGTTCCAGAAACCCAACCCGTTTCCGAAGTCGATTTACGACAATGTCGCCTATGGCCCGAAGGTTGCGGGCATCGGCGGCAACATGGACGAGATCGTCGAGGACTCCCTCAAAGGCGCAGGCCTGTGGGACGAGGTCAAAGACCGACTCGGCGGATCGGCGCTCGGGCTTTCCGGCGGTCAGCAGCAACGGCTGTGCATCGCCCGGGCCATCGCCGTGAACCCCGACGTATTGCTCATGGACGAGCCGTGCTCGGCGCTCGACCCCATCGCCACCGGCATCATCGAAGAGCTCATGCACGAGATGAAGCACCAGTACACAATCGTGATCGTGACCCACAACATGCAGCAGGCGGCCCGGGTGAGTGATCGCACCGCCTTCTTCACCGCCGAGGCCGACGAGGCCACTGGGCAACGCCGGGGCAAGCTGGTAGAGCTGGATGACACCGGCACGATCTTCTCCACTCCGGCCGACGCACGCACCGAGGCGTACATCACGGGTCGGTTCGGATAGATGGCCGAGGAATGCACATGAACGAGATCCGCTCCACGCTCGAAATCCGACTCAACGAAATCCGCGATCGGCTCCTCGCCATGATCGAGGCGGTGGCCGTTCGCACCGACTCGGTCACCTCCGCCCTGCTGGAGAACGACGTCGCCCGCGCCGACGCGCTGATCGTGGGCGACGACGAGATCGATCTGCAATCGCAAGAGCTCGAAGACCTGTGTGTCGACACGCTCATTCGCGAGCAGCCGGTGGCAACCGACCTTCGTGCGGTCCTCGCTGCGATGCACATGAACACCGACGTCGAACGCAGCGGTGATCTCACGACCAATATCGCAAAGGCGGTCGGCCGCCTCCAGGGTGCAAACCCCGACGACCGCATTCGCGACCTCATCCTGCGGATGTCGGCGCAGGCGCAGCTGTTGTTCGAGCGGTCCGCCGAGGCCTATCGAAACCTCGATGGCGAACTCGCAGCTTCGATCGACCAACTCGACGACGTGCTCGACGATCTGCACTACCTCTACATCGAGACCCTGCTGCAGGAGGCCAAACGGCACGACCTGTTGCCGCAGCAGTCGCTGCAGTTTGCGCTCATCGGCCGTTTCTACGAGCGCATCGGCGATCACGCCGAGAACATGGGCGAGCGCATCCGCTACATCATCGATGGCTGGCAGCCCGAGAGCACGGGCGCCGACCGTGCCCGGACCGCTCGGACCGGACCGGCCGAAGACCCGAAGCCAAGTCGGGGGCTCGCCGTCATCGACTCGATCGCCGGAGATCGGCGCATCGATGCGATTCGTCGCGACTTCGTGGCCAACGTCAGCCACGAGCTGAAAACCCCGGTGGGTGCCATCTCCCTCATCGCCGAGACGCTCGACGACGAGACCGATGCAGAGATGCGAGCGAAGCTCATGTCACGGCTCGGCAAAGAGGTCCTGCGAGTCGAGAACATCATCGACGACCTCCTCGAACTGACCCGTTTGGAGGAAAAGCCCCCCGAGCTCGTGGCGCTCCCGATCGACGTCGTGGTTTCCGAGGCCACCGACACCGCTGCCGGATTGGCGGCTGGTCGGGGCATTTCCGTTGCCACCGTGGGCTTTCCGTCGAACGCGAACGTGTTGGGCGATCGCCGCCAGCTCGTACGGGCGCTCACCAACCTGATCGACAACGCCGTTCGCTACAGCGAGAGCGAAACCAACGTCACCGTCACCATCGAAGTACTTCCGGGCGTCGTCGACATTTCCGTCACCGACCAGGGTGTCGGCATTCCGCGAGCCGAGCTCGAACGCATCTTCGAGCGCTTCTACCGCGTCGACAGCGCCCGTTCGCGAGATACTGGCGGCACTGGACTCGGGTTGTCGATCGTGCGCCACGTGGCCGACAACCACCACGGACGCACCATGGTCGAATCCAAGCCCGGCCAAGGCTCCACCTTCACCCTCGAGCTCCCCCGGGTCGAGTAGATGTCACAGCCAACCGAGTCGCTTTCGGTGCTGGTCGTCGACGACGAGCCCGCGTTTCGCGAAGTGTTGCAGCAAGCACTGAAACGCGAAGGATTCAAGGTCCACGTGGCGGCCGACGGCGAAGAAGCGATCTTTGTGTTCGATGCCGTGCATCCCGACATCGTGTTGCTCGATGTGATGTTGCCGCGCATGAGCGGAATCGACGTCTGCCGCCATATCCGGGCCACGCACGACACACCGGTGATCATGGTGTCGGCCAGGAACGAAGAGATCGATGCCGTGGTCGCCCTCGAGGTCGGCGCCGACGACTACGTGTCGAAGCCGTATCGACTGCGTGAGCTCATCGCCAGAATGCGTACCGTTCTTCGGCGCACCGCCAGCGCCCGAACGGGGACACCGGAATCCGAGCTGCAGGTCGGTTCGCTACACCTCGATCGTGAACGACACGAAGTGACCCTCGACGGCGAGATCGTCACGATGCCGCTGAAGGAGTTCCAAGTGTTGGCCGAACTGATGGAGGCCGCCGGTCACGTGTTGACCCGACAGGAACTCATCAACCGTGTCTGGGGCTACGACTACATCGGCGACACCAAGACCCTCGACGTCCACATCAAGCGCTTGCGCTCCAAGATCGAGGTCGATCCGGGCAACCCCGGGTTGATCATCACGATCCGCGGTCTCGGCTACAAACTCGCCACCTAACTAGGCTGCCGTGATGCTGAACCCGAGAAGGTACGTGCGGCTCACCGCGTTGGCGATCGCCGTATTGCTGATCGCCTCGGCGTGCATCGGCGTCGCGAACTTCGAAGAAGGCGCTGTTCTCACAGCACCGGCGACCATCCACGGTGTGGCCCAAGAAGAAGATGGTGCGGTCACCGAGGTGCGGTTGTGGATCAAGGACACCGTCACCGATCAGTACTGGAACGACAGCAACAGCTCATGGCAGGGCGACTGGGTCGAGTTCGACGCGTTGCTCGCGAACCCGGGAGCCGAGATCACGGGATGGTCCTACGCCTGGGATCCGAGCGGGACCGGCGGCAGCGGCAGCTATCGCTTGCGCGGCGTGTCGTACGACAACGGCGTGAAGAGCGAGGTCTACACCCGCTTCTTCTCGGTTCTCGAAACACCCGGAACCGAACTGTTCTTCGACGACTTCGACGGGGCGGCGATCGACCCGGCACGGTGGAAGGTCGTGAGCGGCGACTACGGGGCCGACGACTCGCCGGGAACCGACGACGGGTACCGGGACCAGTGTTATACCTCCCGAGCGACAAACGCTCGAGTGGAAGATGGATCGCTGGTGCTCGAAGCACACCGCGAAACACCACCCGCTTCGATTACCCAGTGCGCGGACGACACGATCAACTTCACCAGCGGCATGGTGGTGTCGAATGATGACGGGCTCCCTGCGTCGAGCGGCACGCGAGGCAACCTCGCATGGCATGGCGGGCGCTTCGAAATGCGAGCCCGCATGGACGATGTTTCCGGCATGTGGCCGGCCTTCTGGCTTCGCCCCGCCAACCCGCCACTCCCCTGGCCTGGCAGCGGCGAGATCGACATTCTCGAGTACCCGGGCCCGACACCAAACGGATCGACCACGCCACTGGCTGTCCACAGCGGTGCCTTCCACGGCGTTGCCGGCGCGCCGGTCAACGACAACGGCGAACTGGTCGTCGGACCGGGGGCCGTCGAGGCGTGGCACAACTACCGCGTCGACTGGGACGAGACGACCATGCGGTTCTACTTCGACAACACCCTCGTGCACGAAGCCGCAATCGTCGTACCGCCCTACGACCCCGAAGCTTCGTTCTTCATCACGCTCAACCTGCAGGTCGATGGCTGGGCGGGCGAACCCGACCCAGCGACCGACACCGCCACGTTCGAGATCGACTGGATACGAGTGTCCGAGCTGTAGCTCACCTGAACGAATCGATCCGCCACGGCGTCGTACTGTTGACACGGGCTACGACAGGGGCAGCGTTGAACACCGACGGCGGCAATCGCACCTCCCGGGTTGGTCAACGCGTCGGTGTGCTGGTCGGCCTCACTGTGCTGGTCTCGCTCGCTGCCTGGGTCATCATCGATCGCGACGACGACACGGCTGTGGTCGAAGCTACGGCGCCGCCGACCATCGCAGCCACGACGACTTCGACGATCGCTGGGCCGGCCACAACCCGGGTCGATGAGGAGACCCTCATCACCGCGTTCGACATGTCGGCGAGCGACGACGTACCTGTCGGACCGACCGCGAGCGACATCACGGTGACGCTGTCGGACAACACCGACCTGAACGACGCCGATTGGGTGACCGTCGGTGGAGCCGGGTTCCCGGCCGACCAGGCGCTCGGCGTCGTCACCTGTCTCGCCGGCGGTATCGGCGTCGATGCGTGCGACGTCGGTACCGTCGTCGTCCTTAGCACCGACAAATCCGGCACCTTCACCACGAGGTACCACCTGTCGCGGGTCATTGCGGTCGGGACCGAGCAGGTCGACTGCGCCGTGATCGATTGCCAACTCGCTGCGGGTGCGGTCTCCGACACGACACAGTCCGGGTTTGTGGTTCTGAACTTCTCGGCCGACGGAGAGATCGTCTCCGCCATACCGACACTGGTGGCACAACCGGTCGACCGACTCGTCGACGGCGCCGAGGTCACGATCACCGGCCAAGGGTTCTCTCCCGGCAGCGCTGCCCTTGTGCAGTGTGTCCAGGGCAGCGTCGACGACAGAGCGGGCGGAAGCAGCTGTTTCAGTCGTGGATTCAGCAAAGAAGTGGACGTTGGAGCGGACGGCACGTTCACGACCACCTGGAACCTGCGAAGCGTCGTTCCGACGCTCAGCGGTGACGTCGATTGTGCTCAGCCGCCCGACGGCTCCGTCTGTGTCCTGGTCGCAAACGTCGACTCGAATTTCTCAAGCCAGTCAGCCCCCGGTCGGTTCAGCACGACCGTCGAGCTGGCTTTCGCCGATGCGTAGCGATAGTCCAACAACGACCTACTCCCCGACGTAGTCGAGCGGTACCTCGGTGGTGTGCTTCATCTCCTCCATCACGAACACGCTGCGAACGTCGTACAACTCGACGGCCTGAATAAGTCGCTTGTAGAACGCGTCGTAGGCCTCGATGGTGGGCACCAACACCTTGAGCACGTAGTCCACTTCGCCGCTGGTCCGGTAGGCCTCGACGATCTCGGGAAAGGCGGCGATCCCGCTTTGGAAGCGCTCCAACCATGCTTGGCTGTGATCGTTCGTGCGAATTTGCACCAGCGCCGCTACATCCAAGTTGACCGCACGCCGATCGACGATCGCCACCTGACGTTCGATCACGCCGCTGGACTGCAGATGCTGGATACGGCGCCAACACGGGGTGGGCGTGAGTCCCACGTGCTCGGCGATCTCGCGGGCCGACCGACTCGCGTCAGTCTGGAGTAGATGCAGTATTTCCCGATCAATGAGGTCCACAATCGAATGATATTGCACGTTCCTCTATTCACAAAGAACTTTCTTGCACAAAATTGCCGTACGGACGCGAAGTTGGCGAGAACATATCGTCGCGAAATCGGTACGGTCTCTGCCATGGGAATCACCGCTGCGTTCACCGCTCACCCGGCCTCGATGGACGAGACCTACGGCGAGCATTTTCGGTTCGCAATGACCTGTTCGGCCAAGCTCGCCAAGGCGGCCGCGGCGGCCGCGGTGCATGCCGTGTGTCCGGCCC
>CBESNZ010000028.1:0-15920 GCA_965531045.1 uncultured Acidimicrobiales bacterium | reverse complement strand
GAGCAGCGGCGGGGCTGCCACTGCGGTGGCCGCTCCGTGGGTGAGCGGCGGTGGTGTCACGATTGGCGGTGGCGGTGGCGGTTGATTGGACTCGTTCATCCGACTGCCTCCACGGCTTTGGGCTCGAGGTAGACGGGCGAGGGCGGGAGTTCGGTGTCCTCGTCCAGTTGGCGGAGCGAAAGCACCCCCTGCTCAAAACGGTTGAAGAACTCTTCTTGCGTGATCGCAAAACGAACGTTGATCGCGCCTCCGAGGATCGCGGTCTTCGGAACAGCCACCAGCCCTTCGAGCAGTGCCTTGTCGGTCGCGGACAGCCATCGCTGCTCGGTGTGGTCCCACACCTGGATGACCTGGTACCCGCGACCGGCCTCGATGACGAGCCGGTCGGTGTCGACCTTGTCCCCGTCGGGGGTCGGCAGCCGAAACTGCAACACGCCGGTGAAGTCTTCGAAGCCCCCACCGAAGTCGGACAACGCTCCCTCTCGGTCGACCGCTTCGAACCGGGCTTGCTCACTTCCGCGGACGGTGCGGCGGACGATGGACTGACGGTTCAGCAACCCGTCGCCGGCAACGGCCTGTTGGCGGATCACGGCGGTCCGACCGGAGTCGATGATCTTGCCGCGAATGGTGGTGGCGGGCGCATCGATCGCATCGGACCAACCGACGACGGTCACCTCGCCTGGCGGTCGCGCTTCGGGCCCCGTGCGGCTGGTGTAGTCGTCCCAAAGCGACATGTTCACCGCCGGTACCTCCACCTCTCCGGTTCGGGAGTTGAGGAGCGGTCCGTCGCCGCGCTGGTCGAGCGAGATGAACCGTTGCCAGACGTTCCACTCGGCGCCACCCTCGTCGAAGATGTTCTGCGTGAGATTGTCGATGGCGAAGTCGGCGGTTTCGCCGGCTCCGATCTCGCCGATCAGCGTCGCTTGGGTCTGGGCGAAGACCGTGACCGCCTGGAGCGTCACCTCGAGGTTGTTGGTGATCGTGCCGGTGATCTGACCATCGTCGCTCCCGATGGCTTCGACCACGATCGCGTCGGCGTACTCGTCGAGGGTGCCGCGGGCACTCAACAGCCCGAACTGACCCGGTCCGAGCTCGGTAACCGCCTCGACGGCATCGTTGCGGATGCTGACGGAATAGTCGGACCGAGCGTTCTGGGGCGTTGCTCCCGTCCAGCCGACCGGGATGATGATGCCCTCGTCACCGCCGCTTCGAGAGTTCACCAAGACGTGCGTGGTGGCGTTTGCGCCGCCGTCGTGCACCTCGAGATAGGTCGCATGGGCCGACTGGTTGCTTTCTCGCAAGGATGATCCGGTGACGTACAGCAGGCCGGTGAACGCCAACGACCCAGCGGGCACCAGCAGCCAGAACAGCAGGGGGCGATCGAGGCGACGCAGCAAGAAATACCCCAGTGGCCCGACGACCAGCACGTACGCGGCGAGGAGCAACACCAGCCACCGGACGCTCGGCAGCTCGAACCCGGCCTCGTAGCTGAGCGACTGGTCGATGCGTTGTTCGGAGAATCGCTGGCCCTCTGACCCACCGCCGAAGGGATTCTGGGCCGCTCGGAAGGACGTGGGCGCCGTTGGCTGAAGGACCGAAGACCAGTTTCCCGCCGCCAGTTCTTGTTTGGTCAACACCACAGCGCCGCGACCAGCCGTCGCCCAGTCGTTGTTTTCCGGTTGCCATGCATCGGGCAGGGCCGGAAGGGGAGCGGTCTGCTCGTCGACCAACAGACGTCCGCCCCGGACGATCCAGGTTTGCAGTGTCTGCGCTTCGGTGGAGGCGAGCGACGCAAGGTCTTGCCGGTTCAGCGCGAGCATGTCGAACACGGCCAGCGCATCGGGACCCGCCCGTAGGAAGTCGACCTGCACGGGTATCAGGCGGGCCCCGCCTGTGCCTTCGACCGCAAGAGCTGTTTGGTCGGGCAACTCCCGCGCCGAAGCAAGCGAAGGAAACACGCCGACCGACTCGATGTCGCTTCGGTACGCGCCGACGACGGACATCTCGGCCAACGGTTCGTCGTCGACCACGAGGGCGATGTCGTAGGTGGTGTCTTCCCAGGTGTTGCTGGCCAGAACGGCCGTGAACGACTTGGTGCTGCCGCCCGGGATCTCGACGTCGACCCGGATGTCCTCCGAGAAACCGCCGCGCGTGTCGGACGTGAACTGGAGATACCCGGTGATGAGGCGCTTGGCCGAGACGGTTACCCGGAGTGGAACCGGCTGCCCCGGGTCGATGAGTCCATCCGCACCGATCGTGGTCCGGAGTTCGACCGATCCGTTGCTGGCCGACCCGGACTCGGACGGCGTCGTGGTATCGGTGGGCTGGTCGGTCGACGGCGGCTCGCCCGGAGCGGGGACCGGCGGGAGTTCCTGCGCTGACGCCGCGACGATGCCGAGCGTCGCCACGGTGACGATGACGGCAAGAAGCGCAGCGGCTCGGTAATGGGCATGAAGCGCAGCGGCTCGGTAATGGGCACGGAGCGAAGCGGCTCGGAAATGGGCGGGCGGGCGCACACCTCTTTGACGTCGGTTCGTGGCGATTGGTTCCCTCCCTGTCCACCGGTTCACGAGAACGCACATTCTCGCACCACGGCGACCGAGTTGTGGGGCACTGATGGATGGGTCACTGATGTTTGGGGTACTGAATTTTGGGGCACCGATGTATGGCGCAATCAGCCGGCGAGCGAGTAGACCGGCGGACGGTCGGTGCTGTGCACGGCGAGCCCTCGCGCCTCGAGATGATCGAGGTGGGAGCGCACCGACCTGGCCGCGGGCTTGTGGAGCGCCTGGTCGACGTCGGCGTACATCGTGAGCACCATCTCACCGATGGTTGCCGGCCCGGTGGCCATGACGCCCAGGATCTGGCGTTCGCGTTCTCGACGGTGCTCGAGGAGCGCCCGCACGAAGTCCTGGGGATCGGTGATCCGTGGGCCATGGGTGGGGTAGTACGTGGTCTCGGGCCGCCCGATCAACAATTCGAGGCTGGCGAAATAGTCGGCCATGTTGCCGTCCGGCGGCGGGACGATGGTCGTCGACCAACCCATGACGTGATCGCCGCTGAACAGCGACCGTTCCTCACGGAGGGAAAAGCACACGTGGTTGGAGATGTGCCCTGGCGTATGGAGGCATTCGACGGTCCAACCGTCTCCCTCGATGAGGTCGCCGTGTCCGACGGGCACGTCGGGCCTGAAGTCGGTGTCGGGCCGGTGCTTTTCCCGTTCGGCGGCCTGTTCCTCGGTCGATTTCCCCTCGGCGCCGTCTCCCGAGTCGGTCGCAGCTTCGGCGTCTACGGGGGGATGCAACAGCGGGTCGTCGAGAAAGCCGTCGTCGTCCGGCTCGTCCTCGCCGCGAGCGTTGGCCGGATGTGGCCCATAGCCGTAGGTTTTTGCGCCCGTGGCGTCGGCGACTGCGGCAGCAGCGGGGGAGTGATCTCCGTGCGTATGGGTGATGAGCAGGTGCGTTACCTCTTCTCCGTCGACCGCCCCGAGCACCGCCGCGACGTGCTCCTCGTCGCGTGGGCCGGGGTCGACAATCGCCACGCCGGATCCGTGGCCGATCAGGTACGTGCCGGTGCCGTGATAGGTGAACTTGCTCGGGTTCTTGGCGACGATGCGACGGATCAGCGGGGAGGACGTAGTGGCCACGCCGTATTCGACGTTCGACTCGGTCACGAAGGGAATTGCCATGCACGGAGTATCGCGGAATTCGCTCGCGGGGTGCGGCCGACGCCGCTATTTCGTCAATCTCCGAGATACTGGCGTCGATGGGGAGAGTTGTGAGCGACATCGCTGAGGATTCCACCGGATTCGATCGACCCGATGACTTGCCGGTCGCCTTCGTGGCGCCGGCGTACGGCCACGCGCCCGTCTCGCTGCCGCCGCCGACCGGCGAACCCGTGAAGCTGTATGGCTACGGGCAACCGACATCTGACCCGGATTGGGAGCGACTCGAGCCCGATACTCCGCTCGGTTGGGGCCTCGGAGCTGTGCTTTTGGGTATACCGGTCATCCTGGGCACTGCACTCGTTTTTGGGATATTTGCCCTCGCGATCTTGCTGGCGAGCGGCAGCACATTCGACGATGCGGCCACCTCGCCGTGGTTTCTGCTGCCCAGCCTGCTCGGTCAGCAGGCCGGCATGGGGCTGTGGCCCATCTTCGTCGCAAAGCGTTGGGGGGCGGGACCCAAACACGACCTACGGGTGCGTTTTGACCAAATCGGTTCTGACCTCAAGGTGGGAATCGGGGTCGGGTTCGGCGGCTTCGTCACTGCGGTTTGCGTCGGGCTGGTGGTCCGCGTGCTGCTGGGGCTCGATGACGCCGACGCCGCCAGCAACACCCAGATCGTCGACGACATCGTGAGCCGACCAGCGCTTGTCCTCCTCGTTCTCCTCGTCGTGGTCGGCGCACCGATCAGCGAGGAGCTGTTCTTCCGGGGCATGCTGCAGCGGGCGACGACCAGCAAGTGGGGGCCGATCGTCGGTGGCATCGTCACCACGGTGGCCTTCACCGCCATTCACTTCAACGGCGCCGGGCTGAAGCCGACGGTCGCATTGTTTGCCACGATCGGCACGGTTGCCGTGTTCTTCGCAATCCTGGTCCACAAGACGAAGTCGCTGCTCCCCGCGATCGTGGCGCACTGTCTTTTCAACGCCATCGGCATCACCGCCGCCCTGCTGGCGACCTAGCAACGCCGATCGGCGGCGGGCGGCGTTGGTGGGGCGAGTACCGTCAGTCGGCGTCGATCGCCGAGATGGTGCCGCGGACGCTTCCGGCCAGCGCCACAACGAGCGGGCCGAACTCGGCCTTCGTCGACACGTCGGCGTCGATCGAGAAGGCGACGGTGTCGCCGACGGCATCTTCGCCGGTGCACGGCATCTCGGTGACGGTGAGCGTGCCTGGGACCGGCCCGAATTCCGAGTGGTATCGGCGGCGTTCGCCCGCGTCGAACAAGGCGACGGAGGCTTCGCTCGGCGGCGCAGCGTCGGCTCGGACCTCGAGTTCGGCGGCGGCGTTCTCGATATCGGTGCCGACGTTCAGCAGGAACCCCGACTCTCGGGCGCCGCGATCGAGCCGTCCGAGTTCGACGCGTAGCACCGGGCTCCCGTCCTCGCCGGTGGTGCAAACCGCAGCGACATCGGCGTCGGGATCGAAGAAGGTCGTCGTGCCATTGGCCCGTACGAAACTCAGGTTCACGTCGTCGGCTTGATCAGATCCGCAACCAGCGGCCACAAGGCCGACCAGCACGGCTGCAGCCAGGGCTGTGCGTCGACTGGCGTTGCGTCGGCCCGAGCTCGACGAACTCATGTCGGCGATACACCGGTGACCGACCCGGTGCTGGCCAACAGGTAGGACGGTCCCTCGCCGCCCCCGTGCACCTCGATCGCCGTGCCGGTGACGTAGGAGGCCAGCGGCGACACGGCAAACAGCACCACGTTGGCGATGTCCTGGGGAACGGCGAACCGTTTCATCGCCAGCACGGCGGCGATGCGGTCGACCGTTTCGTCATCGCCGTAGAACGCTCGGGCATCGGGCGTGATGACCAGGCCGACGGTGAGCGATACGACCCGAATGGCGGGCCCCCATTCATGGGCAAGGGTTCGGGTGAGGTTGTCGAGGCCGGCTTTTGCGGCGCCGTACGCCACGCCCAGCGGATTTGCTCGGCTGCCGCTCACGCTCGAGATGTTGACGATGACCGCGGAGTCGCCGCTTCTCTGGCCATCGGGGGCCATCGCGGCGTACGCCGCCTGGGCGCACAAGAGCGGTCCGGTGAGGTTGAGACCCACGATCTTGTCGGTGAACCGGGCGGAAGCGGTGGCCGAGTCGGCCGGTGGCGCACCCCCGGCGTTGTTCACCAAGATGTCGAGCTTCCCATGCTGCTCGAGGGTCGTCGCGATGAGCTGTTCAACCGACTCTTGGGATCGCACATCCGCCGCCACGAAGCGGGCCTGACGGCCTTGTGCCTCGACCGGGGACTCGGGTGGATTGCGAGCGCACACGACCACCTCGGCGCCCGCGACGAGCAGCGACTCAGCGATCGTCCGGCCGAGGCCCTTGGTACCACCGGTGACCACGGCGACCTTGCCATCGAGGCGCAGGACTCCAGCCAAATCGGGCAGGGATGAGTCGTCCGTGGCAACAGGTTCGGTCATGTCGCCAGACAATAGCGTCCACCACCGGGTCCGGCGGTGCTTCTGGTGTTAGCGCGGGTACGGTTTCTGACATACCGTCAGAAACTCAACGGACGAGCAATTGGAGACCACCGGGTGGCAGACAAACGCATGACTGAGGACGAGGTCGTCGCCCAGCTCGAAGATGGGATGACCATCGGAATTGGTGGTTGGGGCTCTCGCCGCAAGCCAATGTCGTTGGTTCGCGCCATCGTGCGCAGCGATCTCAAGGACCTCACCATCGTCACGTATGGCGGGCCCGACGTCGGCATCCTCTGCGCCACGGGCAAGGCGAAGAAGATCGTGTACGGATTCGTTTCGCTCGACTCGATCGCTCTCGAACCACACTTCCGAATCGCCCGCCAGACCGCCTCGGTCGAAGCATCCGAACTCGACGAGGGCGCTTTCTACCTCGGGCTCATGGCCGCAGCGCACCGGGTGCCGTTCTACCCGACCCGCGTCGGTTTGGGATCCGACATGCTCGAGTACAACCCCGATATCCGCACGGTCACGTCGCCCTACGACGACGGCGAAGAGTTGGTGGCGATCCCCGCCATGAACCTCGACGTTGCGCTGCTGCACATGAACAGGGCCGATGCCGCAGGAAACGGCCAGTTCCTCGGCCCGGATCTGTATTTCGACGACCTGTTCGCCATGGCCGCCGAGAAGTGCTTCATGAGCACCGAGAAGATCGTGGCGACCGAGCAGCTGCTCGACGAGGGCACGATGCACACCCTCAAGATTCCCCGCACCTTCGTCAACGGGGTTGTCGAAGCGCCACGCGGCGCCCACTTCACCGAGTGCCCGCCCGACTATCCACGCGACGAGGCGTTCCAAAAAGAGTACGCAGCAACCGCCAAAGACCCCGAAGCCTGGGAGGCGTTCAAGCAGCGCTACCTCTTGGCCCCCTCGCATGAGGCCTACCTCGCGGAGATCGATGCCCGATGAGCACCACCGAAGCCACCATCGACGAAATCTGTGTGATCAACCTCGCCGAGGCATTTCGCGGCGATGGCGAAATCCTGTGCAACGCCATCGGTAATCTGCCGCTGTGCGCGGCCCGACTGGCGCGAGCCACCTTCGAGACCGATCTCGCCGTGACCGACGGCGTCGCCGTGTTGGCCGCCAACACCATGACCATCGGCGATCCCGACTCGAAGCCCGTCACCGAGTCGTACGTGCCGTACCGCACCATCTTCGACCTCGTGTGGTCGGGCCGGCGCCACGTGGTGATGGGCGCGAGCCAGATGGACATGTACGGCAATCAGAACTTCGCGGCCATCGGCGACTACGCCCAGCCCAAGGCCCAGCTGCTCGGCATGCGCGGTGCTCCCGGCAACCTCATCAACAACGTCACCAGTTATTGGATCCCGAACCACACCACTCGCGTCTTCTGCGAGAAGGTCGACGTGGTGTCGGGTCCGGGGTACGACCGCATGCGGGAACTGCCCGAGCAGTCCCGTCGTTTCCACGAGATTCGTCGTGTGGTCACGCCGCTCGCCGTGATGGACTTTGAAACCGACGACAACCGGATGCGCCTGCGTTCGGTACATCCCGGCCACACGGTCGACGAGGTCCTCGAGAACACCGGCTTCGCGTTGGTCGTTCCCGACGACGTAGCCGAATCGCGTCAGCCCACCACGGAAGAGTTGGCGCTGCTCCGTGACGTCATCGACCCGAGCGGGGTTCGCAAGGCCGAGTTCCCGAGCTGATGCCGAGCGACGACGCAAACAAACCCGCCATGGCCGCCGACACCCGGCTGCAGACCCGAATCACCGAGCTGTTCCAGGTCGACTACCCGATCGTGCAGACCGGCATGGGCTGGGTATCGGGTGCCCGACTCACCGCAGCCACATCCGCCGCCGGTGGCCTGGGCATCATCGCGTCGGCCACCATGACGTTTCCCGAGCTTGTCACCGCTATCGACGAGGTACAGGCCGCCACCGACAAGCCGTTCGGCGTCAACCTGCGCTCCGACGCCGCCGACGTCGACAAGCGTGTCGATCACATGATCGCCTCCGGGGTGAAAGTGGCGAGCTTCGCGCAGGCGCCCGGCGAAGCCACGGTGAAGAAACTCAAGGACGCCGGCCTCGTCGTCATGCCCACCATCGGGGCGCCGCGCCATGCCGAGAAGGTGGCTGCGTGGGGGGTCGACGCCGTGATCGCCCAAGGCGGAGAGGGTGGCGGACACACCGGGGTCATTCCGACGTCGCTGCTCATACCGAGCGTCGTCGACGCCGTCGACATTCCCGTCATCGCCGCCGGAGGATTCTTCGACGGTCGCGGCCTGGTGGCCGCACTGGCGTGGGGGGCCGAAGGCATCGCCATGGGCACCCGATTCCTGCTCACGCAAGAGAGCAACCCGCCCGATTCGGTCAAGTCGATCTACCTCAGTACCGGGCTCACCGGCACCGTTGTCACCAAGGCCATCGACGGTGCTCCCCAGCGCGTCATTCGTACCGAGGTCATCGACAAGCTCGAGAACGCCGGCCTCGCCGCGTTTCCCCGGGCCGCGTTGAACGCGCTGCGATTCCGGAAGATCAGCGGTACACCGTTGCGTGACTTGCTGGCCGAAGGGTGGAACATGAAGAAGAACGGCGACCTGCCGCTCAGCCAAATCGCGATGGCGGCCAATGCCGCGATGCTCACCCGCGCCTCGATGGTCGAGGGCAAGACCGAGGTGGGCATCTTGCCCACCGGCCAGGGTGTCGGCGTCATCGATGCCCTGCCCACCAGTGGCGACGTAGTGCGCAGTGTCATCGCCGAAGCCACCGCGACGCTCGATCGCATCCAGAAATAGGAATCACGACGTGGATCTCACCTTCACCGCTACCGAAGACGCGTTTCGTGACGAAGTGCGTACCTGGCTGCGCGACAACAAACCAACCGAGGCCTTCGCTCCGATGGACACCGAGGTGGGGTTCGAGCAGCACCGAGGTTGGGAGAAGCAACTCTTCGACGCCGGCTGGTCGGTCCCGAACTGGCCGACCGAGTACGGGGGCCGCGAGTGCAGCCTGGTCGAGTGGCTGATCTTCGAAGAGGAGTACTACCTGTCCGGCGTTCCCGGTCGGGTGAACACCAACGGCATCACGTTGCTCGGTCCGACGTTGTTCGAGTGGGGCACCCAGGCCCAGAAGGATCGCTTCTTTCCCAAGATGGCCTCGGGCGAAGAGATCTGGGCGCAGGGTTGGTCCGAACCGAATTCCGGCAGCGACCTCGCGTCGCTCAAGACCACCGCCGTGCGCGATGGCGATCACTACGTCCTGAACGGACAAAAAACCTGGTGTTCGCGAGGCGCCTGGGCCGACTGGATCTTCTGCATCGTCCGAACCGACCCGGAGTCACAGCGGCACTCCGGGTTGTCGTACCTGCTCGTGCCCGCCGACGCACCGGGCATGGAACGACGCCCGGTCGGTCGCCTCGATGGCGAGCCGGCATTCGCGGAATTGTTCTTCGATGACTGCCGCGTCGACACGGCGAATCTGCTGGGTGGAGAGGGCGAAGGCTGGTCCGTGGCCATGGCGACCGCCAGTTCCGAACGCGGCCTCAACCTTCGAGCCCCCGGTCGCTTCCTGGCCGCCGCCGAGCGGCTGTGCGATCTCTACCGGGGTCTCGATGTTGCGAACCTCGATCCCGGCTTGGCCGACGAGGTCGTCCGGGCGTACATCAGCGCGCAGGCGTACCGCTGGCGAACATTTCAGAAGGCGACCGAACTCATGCACGGCGGCACGATGGGTTCGGAGGCGAGCTACATGAAGGTGTTCTGGTCCGAGCTCGATGTCGAACTGCACGCAACCGCCTTGCGATTGTTGGGTGCGAGCGGCGAGCTCGTGAGCGAGTGGATGAGCGGCTATCTGTTCGCGCTGTCCGGCCCGATCTACGCCGGCACCAATGAAGTCCAGCGCAATATCATCGGCGAGCGCGTGCTCGGCCTCCCTCGAAAGTAGGCACCATGCATTTTGCCTTCACCGAAGATCAACTGCTGTTCCGCGACGCGGTGCGCGACCTGTTCGCGGGAGAGTGCCCGCCAGAGGCCGTGCGCGCCGCCTGGGACTCCGACGATGGGCGCGTGCCGGGCTTGTGGGACCAGCTGGCGGCGATGGGCGTGGTCGGACTCACCGCTCCAGAGTCGGCGGGTGGACTCGGCATGAACGAGCTCGATCTGGTGTTGCTGCTCGAAGCGTCCGGGTATGCCTGTTCGCCCGAGCCGCTTGCCGCCCATACCGCCGTCGCCCTGCCGTTGCTGGCCGAGGTGGCACCCGACCACGATCTGCTGCGCACCGGAGCGGCCGGCGAATCGACGATCGCCGTCGGGCTGGGCAATGGCGAATTCGTCCTCGGTGCAGCCGGTGCCGAGGCGATCATCGTTCCTCACGGCGCTGGTGTTGCTGTCGTACAGGCCGCCGACGCCACCATCGAATCGGTGCGATCGGTTGACGACAGTCGCCGACTCGCTCGCGTCACCTACGATTCGGCCGCTGCGTCACCGCTGACCGACGACCCCCAGGTTGTGGCCCGGGCCTTCGACCGGGGCGCGCTCGCCGCCGCCGCCCAGTGCCTCGGGGTATCCCAGTACCTGCTCGATGTCACGGTGGAGTACGTCAAAGAGCGCGAACAATTCGGCAAGCCGGTCGGTGTGAACCAGGCGATCAAGCATCACCTGGCAAATGTCGGCCTCGCGCTCGAGTTTGCTCGACCGCTCGTGTACCGGGCGGCGTGGGGCATGAGCGCCGGCGACGCTGATCCGTCGCCCGAGGTGTCGATGGCAAAGGCAATGGCCTCGGATGCCGTCGACGTCGCGTGCCGTCAGGCGCTGCAGTGCCACGGCGCCATCGGCTACACGATCGAGTACGACCTTCAGCTCTGGCTCAAGCGGGGCTGGGCCTTGGCCGCCGAGTGGGGGAGCGCCTCATGGCACCGTCGCCAAGTGGCGGGCGTCCTGCTGGGTTAGCGCGAAGCGAGGACCGAGGCGTTGGCGTAGCCGTCGGGCGTCGGGACGAGGTGTGAGCCGCGTTTGGCTTCGCACAATTCACAGGTCTGGGCATAACGCCCCAGTCGACCCTCACGCCGGTGTGCTTCGGTTTCACCGCACAAGCTGCAGCATTTCGTCGACATGGTCGTCTCCATTTTGGTTCGGTCCGCCCACCGGGTAACCCACCCCTTCGAGGAACGCATTTCCGGGTCCGGCCTGAGTGAAGGTGCCGAACCCGGAAATGCTTTTTCCCTGAACCTTTGTTGTCGACGTTGGCTTCGTGGCGATGAATGGGTCGTTGGGACCAATTTCGAAATCGGCTTCCTCCGGCGCCGAAGCCGTGGCCGATTGTTCGCGCCTGTCCGATGTTCGCCGTCGGGATCGGACGGTTCGGTAGAGTGCTGCGGTGCTCCGCCATCGCCTCGCCGTACTTTTCGTCGCCCTCGCGGTGTCGAGCGGTGCGGTGCTGCCGGCGAGCCACGCGTCGGCCCAGGAGTGCAGTTGCGCGCCGGGCGCGGGCACCGATTCGTCGTTGGTCTTTCGCGGCACGGCTGTCGGACGGGTCGGAAAGCTCCTGGAGGGCCCGGCTCCCCTCGACGAGTGGTCATTCGTGACCACCGAGGTCTACCGAGGCGAGATGAAGGTCGAGCAGTTCGTCGCCACCGCGGCCGAGGGCTGCGACCGCATCGACTTCGAGCGCGACCAGACCTATGTGGTGTTCGGCGAGCAGATCCCCAGTGCCGAGCTACCCGTCACCACGTTGCCGCTGTCGGTGATCCGGGCTGACGGATGCGCAACCACGACCGATCTGAAGGTCATCGCCGAGCTCGGCCTCGTCGCCGCGGCACCTGATGAACCCGCCGCAGCGATCGCCGGCGCAGGGATTTCCCGTCCTGCCTCCGATGACGACAACCTTCAACCGCTGACCGTGCTGATCTTCGGCGGGGGGTTCCTCCTCACGGCCTGGGTGGTCTACGTCCTGTGGCGCAAACCGGCCGCAGACGACCCGCCGCCGACATGACCAACGCCGAACCCGACGCGAACCCCGCTGCGAACGCTGACAGACGAGCTGTCGAACAAGCCGCCGGAGCGGCGGCCGCAGCGGAGCTCCGGTTGCTGCTCGCCGACCTGCACGGCACCGACGCCTCGACGGAGGCACTGACCGAACTCACCGCTGCCGTGCGGGCGGCTCGGGCCCAACTGGCCGACCAGCCCCGCAGAGATCGCCGAGCATCCTGGAGCGAGTTTTCGCTCTTCGCCGGGTCTCGCCAGGCGTTGGCGCTGCCGATGGCGACCCGCGTCGAGTCCGTCGATGGACACGACGTCATCGTCGGCGAAGCCATTGTCAACGCGATGTACGAGGGCCCGCCCGGGGCCGTGCACGGTGGCTACTTGGCCGGGTTGTTCGACGACCTGCTCGGACACACGCTTCGCCTGCACCCGGGCGCACGGGCGGTCACCGGCCGGCTCACCGTCCGGTACCGTAAGCCCACACCGCTCGACACACCGCTCCGGTTCGAGGCCCGGCTCGACAACGTGTCCGGCCGTCGACTGCAGTCGACGGTGCGATGCTTGGTGGATGGTGTGGTCACGGCCGAGGCGCAAGGCTTGTTCGTCGGCGTCACGCAGTTCGTCGTGTAGGCGTCGACGCCGCTTATGATCGAGTCGGTATGTCTGTAGATCGGCCGCATGTTCTTTTTCTCTGCACGGGCAACGCCGCCCGATCGGTGATGGCGAAGGTCATGTTCCGCGACCGCGTTGGTGACCGCTTCGAAGTGTCCGGCGCCGGCACGCTCGTGATCGACGGCCAGCCGATGAGCGAACGAACCCGCAACGCCCTCGGTCGCTTTGGCTTGGCCGACCCGGACCACCGCAGCCGTCAGCTCACCCCGAGCGCCGTGCGAGCAGCCGACCTCATCGTTGCGATGGAGCCAGATCACATCCGCTGGGCCCGCAAGCAACTGCCCGTCGCATTGCCGATCACCGGAACGCTCAAGCGGCTCGTGCGCGATCTGCCTTCGATCGAGGGGTCCCTCGATCAACGGGTCGCGGCGCTCGGCCTCGCCTCGGTGGAAGTGGGTGGGTGGGAAGAAGTCATCGATCCGGGCGGCGGCGATCAAGCGATCTTCGACGCGTGCGCCAAAGAGCTCGACCAATTGGTCGACGGTCTGATCGAGGCGCTGAACCAGTGACCCCGCCATCCCCTCCGCTCGGCGGAGGTACCGATCCGTCACATGGAGGGTTGGCCACCGAACACGACGATTTTCCCGAGTCCCAGTGGTCGTTGTCGGTACAGCGGGTCATGACCCTGCCTCGCCCGAAGTGGCGTGGCATCAGCCATCGCATCGCGTTCCCCATCTCGGTCATCGCCACCATCATGTTCGTGGCGACGCGGCCCACGGGCGGGTCCGCCATCGTTGCCCTCATCTTTGGATTCGGGTCTTCGTTCATGCTCGGGATCAGCGCCCTGGTGCACCTGAAGCGTTGGAAGCCGCGTCAGTATCAGACGCTGTTCAAACTCGATCACACCGGCATCTTCATGACGATCAGTTGCACGACCACACCGATCGCGGTGTATGCGCTCGATCCTCGTCAACGAAACGTCATGCTGGCCATCATGTGGACCGGCGTGATCTTGGGGATCGTCGTCGAATGGCTACCCGGCAATCCGCCCAAGGGCGTGGTGAATGCCGTCTTCATCTGTCTTGGTTGGATCCCCATTCTCATGGGCGCCTGGCTGTGGGACGGCTTGGGCGCGAGCGGCATGGCATGGCTGCTGGCCGGCGGCGCGTTCTATACCTTCGGCGCATTCGTCGTCGGCTCGATGTGGCCGAATCCGAGTCCCGAGGTGTTCGGCTACCACGAGATCTGGCACCTGTTCGTCATCTTTGGCATCACGCTGCACTGGGTGCTCGCGGTCAAGCTCGTTCCGTAATCCCATTCCCAACACGCGGTGCGCCGGGCAGCGGATGCGTGGTTTTTGCTCAGGCGAAGGATTTCTTCGCCGATGACACGAGAGACCGCTGATGCGGTCTGTCATCTACGGAGTGTCATGGACGAAGTCACCGGCGAGCCCACGCCACAAAAGCGCAAGAGCCTGCAGCTTCGCTTTGTCGCGACCGTGGCGGTACTCATGTTGGCCCTCACATCGGTGATCGTGGTCGTCACGGTACGCGGACAGAGCCAGTCCTCGCGTGCCGATCTGGAGACTCGTGTGGTGGCGACGGCGGAACTGGTCGCCATCGAGGCGGAGATTGCGTCAGCCCGCGGCGACACCCGTGCGATCCGTGCCATCGGCGAGTTTCTCCGTAACCAGGACGGTGTGGAGTCAGCCTTCGTTCTGGACGCGGACGGCAGCATCGTCGCGAACGACACGCAGAACTCCGAGCTGATCGGCACGGTGCTCGAAGATCCGTCCGGGGTGATTGCAGCATCGGTGCAAAGCATCGGGCAATCGAACGCGCCGACCGTGACGGAGTTCAACGGCAGCCTGTACACCGCACAGCCGATCGTCCTCGATGGCGAACACGTCCGCACGATCACGTTCATCACGTCGCTGGCGGAGGTCGGCCGTGAGGTGCGGTCGGTGCTCATCCGCGGCGTACTTCTGGGCGTCGTGTTCATCGTGCTCGGCGTGGTGGTCACCAGCGCGTTGATGAAGCGCGTGACTCGGCCACTCATCGAGCTGACCGAGGCGGCCGAACACCTGTCGCTGGTACGCCTCCCTGCGTTGGTGCAGCAGATGCGCGTCGACTCCGAGGAAGAGATCGACATCGAGCCGTTGCCCGACATCGAGGTGCACAGTGATGACGAGATCGGGCGTCTCGCCGAAGCGTTCAACTCGATTCAAGCGACCGCAGCTCAGGTGGCGACGGAGCAGGGCGAGCTTCTCAACCGCGGCATCAGCGACATTTTCGTGCAATTGGCCCGACGCAACCAGTCGCTGATCGATCGTCAGATCGAGGTGATCGATTCGCTCGAGGAGAGCGAACGTAGCCCCGATGCGTTGGCCGGCTTGTTCAAACTGGATCACCTCGCCGCCCGTATGCGTCGCAACGCCGAGAGTCTGCTGGTGCTCGCCGGCGAGAGCCAGACCAACGTGCGGGCCCGCCCGTCGTCGATGACCGACGTCATTCGTGTGGCGGTAGGCGAAGTCGAGCAGTATCACCGCGTCGAGGTCGTCGACGTTGCCCCGATCATGGTGAAGGGCGCCGCGGCGTCTGGGCTGGCGCACCTCCTGGCCGAGCTTCTCGACAATGCGCTTCGCAACTCGCCTGAGGCCACCCGGGTCAACGTGTCGGGCGATCGTCACGGCAACGGTCACTACGTGATCGAGATCGCTGACCAAGGCGTCGGTTTGAACTCCGAGCAGCTCGCCGAATACAACAAGCAGTTGGCGAACCCGCCCAAGATGGGTCTGTCCTTGGCGAAATCGCTCGGGTTCACGGTTGTGGGCCGTCTCGCGAAGCAGTTCGATGCCCGAGTCGTGCTTCGTCCGAGTGCCGGCGGCGGACTGTCGGCATTCATTCGAGTTCCGAAGAGCCATTTGACCAACGAACGGAAACGGCCCGACGGCGAGAGCGGAAAGCCAGCCGGGCGCGCCAAGCCGGCAAAGGCAAACAAGGCCACGTCGCGACCGTCGTCTGCGGAAGCAACGATCGATCCTCGGCCGCAGTCTCCGGCAGCATCCGCGCCGACCCCAGCGCCCGCCAAGCCCGCGCCAAGCGCCGCGCCCAGCGGATTGCCGGCCCGAGTTCCCAGCGCGGAACCGGCGGCCGCT
>CBESNZ010000027.1:0-16188 GCA_965531045.1 uncultured Acidimicrobiales bacterium | reverse complement strand
CCCACCGGCTTGTCGAAGGACATACCGAGGCGTTCCTCGACGACCGGCTTGTGCGACAGCCCTACACCGGCAACCAGTCGACCCTTGAGCGCCATATTCGTGGTGCGGACCTGTCCGGCCAGGGTGAACGGGTGGCGGGGATACGTCGGAATGACGGCGGTCCCCATCTCGATCGATGAGGTGGTCGCCGAAGCCGCCATGAAAACGCTCAGGGCGTCGACCAACCCGGTCTGGGCCAGCCACCACGAGGAAAAGCCGTCGGCCTCGGCCTGCTCGGCGTGCGCGATGAGCGACTCGAGGTTGGGATCGAGCAGCTGTGCTGAGGCGTTGATTCCGATACGCATGCGGCAATCATGGCAGGCGCGTTCGCACGAGCGGGCTCAAAGCCGAAGAATCCGGTGGCTTACCCGAGTGCGGCGAAGCCTTGGTCGAGATCGGCGAGGATGTCCTCGATCGACTCGATGCCGACACTCAGCCGGACCAGCCCGGGGTGCACACCGGCCGAAGCTTGTTCTTCGGGCGAGAGTTGGGCGTGGGTGGTACTGGCCGGGTGGATGACCAGGCTGCGAACATCGCCGAGGTTGGCGAGGTTCGAGAACAGCGTCAGCGAGTCGGCGAACTTCTGACCTGCTTCTGCCCCGCCCTTGATGACGAACGCGGGGACGGCGCTGACGCCCTTCGGCATCAGCCGCTGACCACGCTCGTACCACTGGCTGCTCGGGAGCCCGGCGTACTGCACCGACTCGACCAACTCGTGACCTTCCAAGTACTCGGCCACCTTCTGGGCGTTCTCGGTGTGGCGTTCCATGCGCAGGCTGAGCGTCTCGACCCCCTGGATGAACTGCCACGCGTTGAACGGCGAGATCGCGCCGCCGAAGTCCCGCAGCGTTTGCAGTCGGGCCTTGACGATGAAGCAGCCGGCGCCCAGCATTTCCCAATAGTTGAGGCCGTGGTAGCTGGGGTCGGGCGTGGTGAAGTTGGGGAAACGTCCGCTGGCACCGAAGTCGAAGCTGGCGCCGGTGACGATGACGCCGCCGATCGAGTTGCCGTGGCCACCGATGTACTTCGTCGCCGAATGGATGACGATGTCGGCGCCGTGGTGCAACGGATTGAAGAGGTACGGCGTCGCCACCGTGTTGTCGACCACCAGGACGATGCCGTTGGCCTTGGCGAGTGCCCCTACCTCTTCGATGGGGAAAATGTCGTTCTTCGGATTGCCGATGGTTTCGGAGTAGAACACCTTGGTCTTGTCGGTGATCTTCGACTCCCACTCGCTGAGATCATCCGGATCCTGGATGAAGTCGACGGTGATGCCCAGCTTCGGCAACGTGTAGTGGAAGAGGTTGTACGTCCCTCCGTAGAGCGAACTGGAGGAGACGATGTGGTCGCCGGCCTCGCAGAGCGTGAGCAGCGCGACCGCTTCGGCTTGCTGGCCGGAACTGACGGCGAGGGCCGCGGGGAGCCCGGGAGCGACCGATTCTGGCGCCCGTTCGAGTGCAGCGACCCGAAGCTCGAACGCAGCCTGCGTAGGGTTCATGATGCGGGTATAGATGTTGCCGAGTTCGGTGAGGGCGAACAACGCGGCGCCGTGGGCGGAGTCGCGGAAGGAGAACGCGGTGGTCTGGTAGATCGGCACCGAGCGGGCGCCGGTGGCCGGATCTGGCTCGTATCCCGCCTGGACCTGCTTCGTTTCGAATCCCCATTCGCTGCTCATCGTTGTGCTCCTGCGTCTCGCGTCGTCAACTCGTCCGGACCATCCGAAAGCCGACGCCTAAGGTCAACATTCAAGTCCGCCCACGACGGCTCCTGCAACGTCAAAGGACATTTCTTGCGAAAAGTACTGGCTGCGTTGCCAATACTGCTGACTACGTCGCCGGCGGAACAGACTCGATCTTCCCGGGGTCGACGGCGCCACTCCCCTGCTCGATGGTCACCGCCAACAACCCCTCGACGTGCTCACGCAGCCACAGCATCCACCGCTCGTGATCGATCGGGTCCCCGGGTTCGGCTGCGTCGATGGCCCGATTCACGTCGGCGAGGGCGAGTTCGAGTTGATACCGCCGGTCCAGGAAGTCGTCGAAAGCCTGTCGACTGACGATCGCGTGTTCGGCGTCGAGTCCGTGTGACAGAGCGATCTTGTTGGAGATGTAGTGCGACTGCCGGCAACCCTGCTTGCAGAATCGACGCGGTCGACCCGGGCCTGGCTTCGGCAGAAAAATCCGACCGCACCAGTCGCAGCGCTTCCCCTTCAACGCCTCTGACACGCCACGAAGGCTACGACGGTACGCGCCCCGAGTCGGGGACCGTCCAGGTCGGTGGAGAATGGTCGGACCAGCTAGCCTCGCCGCCGTGAAGGCACTGCTGTTCGAACGCAAGGAAGCCAAGTACGTCGCGGCCGCCGTGGCGTCGCGCTTCGTGCCGGGTGGCGGCGCATCGGTCGGGCCGCTGTCGCTGACCGACGTCGACGAACCCCAGCTGCCCGGCGACGACTGGGTGCGGGTGTCCCCTCGACTCACGGGTATCTGCGGATCCGATCTCGCCACCGTCGAAGGTCGGTCGAGCCGGTACTTCGAACCCCACGTCTCATTTCCCTTCATCCCGGGCCACGAAGTGGTCGGCGAACTCGACGACGGTTCGCGCGTCGCCCTCGAACCCGTGCTCGGTCCGGCAGCCCGTACCGGCAAGGGCGGTGGCGCCGCACCCGGCGACGCCGCCGACTACGCCTATCTCCTGGGCGACGTCGTCGAGCCGGGCATTCAGGTCGGCTATTGCTGCTCGACCGGCGGGGGTTGGGGCCAACACCTGGTCGCCCACCGCGATCAGGTCCACACCGTCGACGAAGCGCTCAGCGACGAAGCCGCCGTCATGATCGAGCCCATCGCAGCCTGCGTGCATGCGGCGCTCAAAGCCAACGTTGCCGACGGCGCAAGCGTGCTGGTCATCGGCGCTGGAACCATGGGGCTCGGTACCATTGCGGCGCTCCGAGCCCACACCAACGCCGGCGCCATCGCCGCCGTCGCCAAATACCCACATCAGCGCGAACTGGCTTCATCGCTCGGCGCCGACCATCTGTTTGCTCCCGACGAGGTTCGCCGGGGCGTGCGCCGGATCACCGGCAGTCAGATGCTCGGCGACGACCTCGCCGGTGGTGTCGACGTCACAATCGATGCCGTGGGTTCCGCGCGGTCGTTGTCCGATGCGATCAGCGTCACCCGACCGCGGGGGCGCGTCGTCCTCGTTGGTATGCCCGGCGTCACCAAGGTCGACTTCACGCCGTTGTGGCACCGCGAAACCGAACTGGTCGGGGCGTACACCTACGGAACCGAGACGTTGCCCGACGGCGGTACGGCCAGCAGCTTTGCGCTCGCCACCGACCTCGTGGCCAGTGCAGACCTCGGACGGTTGGTCTCGGCCACCTATCCGCTCGACCGGTTTGTCGACGCCATCCGACATGCCGCCGAGGCGGGTTCACGGGGCGCCGTCAAGATCGCGTTCGATCAGCGGCGCTAGCCCCTCAAAAGATGTCCTCTTCCCGGCACATCACTCGAGGCCAGTTGCTCGTGGCCCTTCCGCAGCTGCTCGATCCGAACTTCGCCCGTTCCGTTGTTTTCATGTTCGAACACAACGACGAGGGAGCCGCAGGGGTGATCTTGAATCGCCCGTCTCCCATCGCTGTAGCCGACGTGCTTCCGGCGTGGGCCGCCCTCGCGGCCGGGCCCGGCGTCGTCCACCTGGGCGGCCCGGTCGCCGTCGAAACCGTGCTCGGGTTGGCGTTGGTCGATCCGCTCGACCCTCCCGCCGAAGCCACCGTGGTCAACGCGCCGTCCGGTCCGACCGGCATCGCCGTGCTCGGCCTCAATGCCGAACCTCCTGCCGACATGATCTGCCCCTGCCGACTGTTCGCCGGCTACGCCGGGTGGGGCGGCGGACAACTCGAAGGCGAGATGGCGCTCGGTGGCTGGCAGGTCGTCGAGGCGATCGGCGCCGACGTGGTCGACCCGGGGTCGGGCGATCTGTGGACTGCGGTGTGGCGACGCCAGCCCGGTGCCCTCCGGCGCCTTGCGAACTATCCGGACGATCCGAGTCAGAACTAGTCGGCCCTACGCGGGTGCCATCTCCCAGTGCTGTTCAATCAGCCCGACGATGCCGGCGGCAAGCCAATCGGCACCGGTTTGGGTGAGGTGCACGCCATCGCCGGCTCGAACTTTCGCCTCGGATCCATCGGGCCCGGTCATGAAGGTGGAGAAGCCGAAGTCGCCGCCGAATTGGTTGTATGCATCGACCCACACCACCCACGGGCGTCGGCTGGCCTCGTCCTGCGTTATGTCGTTGATGAGACGTATGCCTTCATTCAGCCGGCCATCCTGCATCGGCGGCTGCGCCACCCAGAACACCCGCCGGTTCGCATCCTCGAGCAGGTCGAACGTGATGCCGACCCGACGCCGGTACTCGGCCTGCCACGCATCGCTGCCGCGCCCGACCACCCCCGAGTCGGCCTGCATGTCCTGGTGATCGTTGGCCCCGAGAAACAGCACGACGGCTTCGGGGTCGGCATCATCGATCCGAGCGGCCAATTCCGCTGGCCAATTGAACACGTCGGGCCGGGCCAGCCCTGTGGAGATCTGCCACTTCGCCTCCGGGGCGATCGGCACCCCGGCGGACGCGGTCTCGGACTCGAGCGCATAGCTGAGATACTCGGCTTGCGAGTCGCCGCCGACAAACACCCGGAGCGGGTCTCCCGGCGTCACCAGCCGCAGGACCTCGACATCGACCGTCGTCGTCGCCTGCACCGCCGGCGACGTCGCTGCCGGGCGAACGGTAAGCGCCGCTGTGGTCTCGGGAGGGACCTGACCCTCGTCGAGTAGCGATTCGTCGATCACGTCGACCTGCTGACCGGCATCGTCGCCGGTGTTGCGCAGATCGGCGATCCACGTCGCCGGACGGTCGAGGTACACGCTGTGGGCCGCGTCATCGACGAACTCTGCCGCGCCCAGCGCGCGGTCACGACCGGCGCCGAGTTCCATCCGCTCGGCGATCTCGACGAGTTTTGCGGTCGAGAATGCGCCGGCGACCAAAAGCGCGACGAAGACCGCGCCGACCGCTCGACGCCAGCCGATGGGCTGCTCGGCGAGGTCGCGATCGCGTTGCTCGCGAAACATCTCGTCGTCCCACGGCGCAACCGGCGGGGGCTCGCGCTTGGTGACGCGTTCGAGTGGGTCGCTGTAGCGCACGCCTTCCAGTGTGCCCCGACGTCCGGTTCGGAAGTTCATCAGAATTGGAAGTAGATGAACGGCGACACGCCCTCGGGCCCCAGGGACACGATGAGCGCGAGAACGATGCCGACGGCCACGGCCTGGACGATCGGTTGCACCCGGCTGACCATCGCCGAAGCGATCGATCCGGCCAGAGGCGGGACGTATTGCGATGCCAGAACCACAACGATGACCAACAGGAGGCCGGGGGTCACGAGCGGTGCATCGAAACTCCACGCCGTGAAGATGCGACGCAGCAACACCATCGCATCACCCACCGAAGACGCCCGGAAGAACACCCAGGCGAGACACACGAAGTGGAAGGTCACGATGCGTCCGAGCCAGAGTTGGCGGACCTGCAAGGGGGTGAACGGCACAGGAGAGGTGGGATCGGGACGCCATGGCTCGAGCTTGGTTCCGGAGTGCAGCGCGGCCACTTCTTGAATGCGGATATCCGCCTCCCCCACCGGCAGGTCGGTCTCGCCCCGCAGCGCCGACAGGAACCGTTCGGCGCCGAGGCCGAGGCCATGCAGCACGCCCCACACCACAAAGGTCATCGCTGCGCCGTGCCACAAGCCGCCGACCGCCATGACGATGAACAGGTTTCGATACGTGAGTAGCTTGCCGTTCCTGTTGCCACCGAGCGGGAAGTACACGTAGTCGCGCAGCCACCGGGACAACGTCATGTGCCAGCGCCGCCAGAAATCCTGGATCGACACCGCGGTGTACGGCCGGTCGAAATTCAGTGGGAACCGGAATCCCAGGAGCAACGCGATGCCGATGGCCATGTCGGTGTACCCACTGAAGTCCGAGTAGATCTGCAGGGCATAGCCGTATGTGGCGACGAGGATCTCGAAGCCGCCGTGGTCGTCGGGTTGGGCGAAGACGTCGTCGACGATCGTTCGGCCGAGGTAACTCGAAATGACGACCTTCTTGAATGCGCCGCGAGCGATGAGTACCGCCGCCCGCGTGGCCTCGACTTGCGTCGGCGGATTGCGTTGGCGCAACTGCGGCAGGAACTCGGTGGCCCGCACGATGGGGCCCGCCACGAGTTGCGGGAAGAACGACAGGTAGACGGCGAAGTCGAGCAACGCCACCGGCGTCGCCGTTCTGCGGTAGATGTCGACGACGTAGCTGATGGCTTGGAACGTGTAGAAGCTGATGCCGACCGGGAGCAGTATGTCGAACATCGGGGGCGAGAAGCCGAACGCGTCGGCAAACGTCTCGGCGAAGAACTGGAAATACTTGAAGACCCCCAGCAGACCGAGGTTGAGGGCGAGGGCGAGCCCGAGCAGCGCCTTTCGGGCGCCGTCGTCAGCGGTGCGGAACAACGCAATACCGAAGACCTCATTGACGATGGTGACCGCGGCCAGGAGAAACAAGAACCGCCAATCCCAGTACCCGTAGAACAGGTAGCTGGCGGCCAGCATGAAGAACTTCCAGGGCAGCACCTCGCGTCGAAGCGCCCAGCTGATGGGGAGCACGACGGCGAAAAACACCGCGAAAGTAAGGGTCGGAAAGAGCAATGGATCTTTTCTGGTGAACGAAGAGACGTGCTGCTAACCAACCAGCCCGGTCAGGGCCCGACGTGCGCCAAGCCCGAAGCTAGTGCTGGTGAGCCAGCGGAGACTATTCGGACGCCGAGCAGCCGTCAGCGCATGCGCACGAAGATGCCCTCGGCTTCCGCGCACAGCGTTTCACGGTGGAAGAGCCGACCGGACACGAACACCTTGCGGCGCTCTTGGCCGCCGATCCAGGACTTCATCGTCAACTCCTGCCCGGCGGGAGTCAACGAGCGGTACATCACGCTCAGCGTGCCGGTGTGCGCGCCAACCTCGTTTGCCACTGCGGTACAGCCGAGCAGCTCGTCGAACAGCAAGGCGATGATGCCTCCGTGAACCGAGTGCGGAGGCCCGACCGACGCGGCGCCAAAGGTCACTTCACCACGAAGTTCATCGAAGTGCGGATCGGCGCCTTCGGTCGGATCGTCGGCTGGGGCTCGCCAGAACCTGGCCGGGGGCGAGACCGGATTGCGGGCGCCGACGACCGGCGAATACGGGAAGAACGACATGGGATCGTCCTGGAAGGTCAGGGCGTGCGTGCCATCACTGCGCAGAGATCGTTGTTCGTAGGGTCCGCCCCAACGGTGCGGCGCCAAAAGCGCGTTCGCCGCGGCGAGGTGCGCCTCGGCCTCTGCGGCCACATCGTCGGGCCCTTCGAACGTCCGGACGCCCGCAACGAGCTCGCGTGCCGCCGAGGCGAGGTCGGTTTGGGCATCAGCGGGAGGACGGACGTATTCGGTCATCGGCAACCAGTCATCGGGAGAAGGGTTCGTGAAAGGCGACGGGGTCGTCTTGGGCGACGGCGTCGGAAAGCTCTGCCCGGAGCACGGAGTCGACCTCGGCGCCGACGATGATCGCAAGCGCCGACAGCTGGAACCACAAGAGGAGCACCACGATGGTGGCCAACGGTCCGTAGGTTTCGCCGTAGCTGCCGAGGTTGGCGGTGTAGAAGCTGAAGGCGATCGAGAGCAGCCCGAACAACGCGGTGGCCACGCCCGCGCCGATCAGCACGGTCTTGCTCGGCGCCGAACCGAGATCCTTGTGGTCGGGGCCCTTGCGGTACAGCGCCGACAACCCGAAGATCACGAAACCCAGCAGCAGGGGGAACCGGGCGATACCCACGGCGACGCTCACCGCAGAACTGGCGCCCGCCGCATCGAGGATGGGTGGGAGGACACTGAGCGTGAAGATCACGAGCGACAACAGGAGCGAACCGCCGACGGTGAGCAGCAACGCAACGCCCCGCAGTTCCCACGGTTTGCGTGTTTCGTTGAGTTCGTAGCTCGCATTGAGCGCCTTGATGAGGTTCGCCACCGCGCCCGAGGCGCTGAAGAGCGCCAAAAGGATGCTGACGGCGAGACCGATCCCGAGGGCCCCGCCGGCTCCTTCTGCGATGCTCGACATCTGGTCGATCAGGAACGTTCTGGTGGATTCCGGCGTGGACTCGAGGGCATCGCCAAGCTGCCGGGTGATGTCTTCGGGGTCGGCGATGATGCCGTAGCTCGTGATGAGCCCGGTCAGGGCGGGAATCATTGCGAGGAACGCGAAAAATGCCACAGCGGCCGCATAGATGGGACCCTGATGCGACTTGATTCGATCCTTCACCGCAATCGCGACCCGTTTGCCGAGCGGCAGAAATTCCATGGACCTGGCGGTCGTCGCCTCCGTTATTTCCGCCAGATCTGATTGCTCGTCACTCATCGCGTGCCGAGCATAGGCAGCGCGATGTCGCCGTGACGAGTTGTCCACCGCTAGATTCCCCACCCATGGGATTCCTGCGTGACCTTCGAGCAAGCTCAACCCAAGTCCAGCTCATGCAACTGGCGACCAGCGTGATATCGCTGGTCCTCATCATTCGGCGCTTCCGCACTGCGGGCGCCCGGGTGAGTGCCCACCGCATGTCAATCGCGCAGAATGCGCTGAACGGAGACAACTGATATGGCTCATTTCGCAGGTCGATTCGACAACAAGGTGGCGTTCCTCACCGGTGCCGCATCCGGTATGGCGCGCTCGATCAGCCTCCGGCTGGCCAGCGAGGGCGCCAAGGTGATGGGCGTCGACGTCAACGAGGCCGGGCTGGCCGAGACCCAAAAGCTCGTCACCGACGCCGGCGGCACCATGTCCACCCGTGTCGTCGACATCACCCAGCGCGACGAGTGTCACGCCGCCATCAACGCCACGGTCGAAGAGTTCGGCCAGCTCGACATCGTCGGAAACATCGCCGGCATCGCGCAGTCGAAGCACCTCACCGACGTCACCCAGGAAGACTTCGACCGCATCATGAACGTGAACGTCGCGGGCACGTTCTGGTGCAGCCAGGCTGCGATTCCGCACCTGCTCGAGACGAAGGGCACGATCGTCAACATCGCGTCCAACGCCGGGTTCATGGGCCAGGCCTACACCACGCCCTACTGCGCCAGTAAGGGCGCGGTGGTCAATCTGACCCGGGCCATGGCCATGGAGTACGTCAAGACCGATCTGCGTATCAATGCTGTTGCCCCTGGCGGGGTATGGACGCCCCTGACCACCTCGTTCGATCTGCCCGACGACATCGACTTCGAGTTGATGAAGCCGTACATGGGCTTCCGCGAGATGGCCCAGCCAGAAGAGATCGCGAACGTGTTCGCGTTTATTGCGTCCGACGAGGCCAGCAACGTCCACGGCGCCATCTGGTCGGCCGACAACGGCCTCACGGCCAGTTAGCAGTCCCCCTTGACCGATAGTTCGTTCGTTTTCGGCGTCGACCTCGACGGGGTATGTGGTGACTACACCACGGCGTTTCGTGCGGTTGCGGCGGAGGAACTCGGCGTCCCGATCGAATCGTTGCCGCTCGACCGCTCGTGGGATTTCCGCGAGTGGGGCATCACCAACGCCGAGTTCGAGGCGTTGCACAAACACGCGGTCGTCGAGCGGCGAATCTTCGCGACGATGCCGCCCATCGAGGGCTGCGCCGACGCCCTGTGGCGGCTGTCCGACGCCGGCATCTGGATTCGGGTCATCACGCACCGGCTCTACGTGAACTGGGGTCACGCGACGGCGATTGCCGACACGGTCAGCTGGCTCGACGAAGCTCGGATTCCGTATCGCGACCTGTGCTTCCTCGGCGCGAAGCCCGAGGTCTCCGCCGACGCCTACATCGACGACGGCCCCCACAACGTCACCGGCCTTCGCCAGGCCGGCAACACCGTGATCTGTTTCGATCAGCCGTACAACCGACATCTCTCGGGGTTGCGAGCGCACACCTGGGAACAGGTCGAGGAGATAGTGCTCGGCCTCGCGGCAGAAGGTAGCCACGGCGTCCAGGTACAGCTCCCCGGCTTCGACGCCGGCGCCGACCGCCTCGACCGCCGCACCGCCGCCGACCGTCTCTAATAGCGCTCGACGCGTCGTCGCTGGCGCTCCTTTGGCGCCGACGCAAGACGCAGGCGCCGAGTTGGTCGCTCATCCTTCGCTCCCGGGCTTTTTCACGGTGCTGGCGCCGAGTCGACGGCAGGTGGCCCTGCGTGGGCAGCCGATTCCTTCGCATCGCTGGCGCCCTGGAAGCTGCTGACGAGCCGTTGCGGCTTCGCGCGCTGGGCTGCCCTGCGGGCCAAAGGGGCTCGGCTGCCCGAGCAGTGCCCTGCGGGCCAAAGGCCGACCACCCAACCCGTGCGACGTCTCAAACCACGGCGCCAGCTCACCGGCGAAAAGCGCGGGAGCGAAGGATGAGCGACCAGGCCGCACCTTGGTGTGCAGCATCGAGGCCCGAGGCTCGGCGGCAGACGCAAAACTCGAGCTTCAGCACGGCTCGCCGCCGGGCCGAAGCCGAGAGTGCGACGGAGATTCAGGACCTAGTGAAGTTGGGGGTGCGCTTTTCGGCGAAGGCGCGCGGGCCCTCTTTCGAGTCGGTGCTGGCCATCACGGCGTTGCCCAATGGCATTTCGAACGCCCAGGCCTCTTCTTCGGTCATGCCCTGGGTCTCGTGCAATGTCTTGAGGACGGCCTCGACGGCAAGCGGGCCGTTGGCCGCCACCATCGCCGCGATCTCCTTGGCCTTGTCCAGCGCTTGGCCGTCGGGTACGACGTGGCCGATGAGGCCGAGCGCCTTCGCTTCGGGCGCCGTGATGTGTCGGCCGGTCAGCAAGATGTCGGCTGCCTCGGTGTACGGGATTTGGCGGGCGAGCCGGACCGCCGAGCCGCCCATCGGGTACAGCGACCACTTGACCTCGGACACACCAAACCGGGCGCTCTCCCCCGCCACGCGGATATCGGTGCCTTGGAGGATCTCGGTGCCGCCGGCGATTGCTACGCCCTCGACCGCGAGCACGATGGGCACCGTCGGACGGTAGGTCTTGAGCAGCCCATCGAAGATGAACCCGGTGCCTTCCTCGGCCATGCGGGTGTCGACGTCGTAGTCGTCGGTCTCGTCGACATCGCCGGCCATCGCCCGTAGGTCCATGCCGGACGAAAAGTTGCCCTCGGCGCCGGTGAGGATACAGACCCGAATGTCGGGGTTCTCCGACGCCTCTTTCCAGGCGTCCGCCATGCGTGCGAACATCTTCAGCGTCATCGCGTTCTTGCGTGCCGGACGGTTCAGCGTGACCGTCATGATGCCGTCTTCTACTTCAACAATTGCGTCCATCAACGCAACGTAGCGCTGTGTCGCCGCTGGACGGAATTCCGGCGCTGCTTCCCCTTGGCTCTTACTGCACGCGGTCGGTCTCGTAGGCCCACATGGCGATCTCGACGCGATTGCGCGCATTGAGCTTCTGCATCAGGCTGGCCAGGTGGTACTTCACCGTGCTCAGGCTGATGAACAACTCGTCGGCGATCTCGGCATTGGTGCGACCCGACGCCACTGTGACCAGCACTTCTTCCTCGCGTTCGGTAAGCGGTTCGATCGGCTGGCGGGGAACTTCGCCCGTCGGTGCGGCGGAAAAATGCGACAACAACCGCGCCGTCACGCTGGGCGCGATGAGGGCATCGCCGCGGGCCGCGGCGTGCACTGCTTGCACCAGGAGGTCCGGGCCGGCGTCTTTCAGCAGGAAACCCCGAGCGCCCGCCTTGAGTGCGCCGTGCACGTACTCGTCGGTATCGAAGGTTGTGATGACCACCACGGTCATCGGGTCGGCAACGCCGGGTCCTGCGAGCGCACGGGTCGCAGCGACGCCGTCGAGGTTCGGCATCCGAATATCGAACAGGCACACGTCAGGCCGTAGACGCCGGGCCATCTCGACCGCCTCGACGCCATCGGAGGCCTGACCGACAACCTCGATGCCGGGCTGCCCATTCAGGATCGTGAACAGGCCAGCCCGCACGATGTCCTGATCGTCGGCCAACAATACGGTGATCGTCATACCGGCTCCCGAACCACGCTCTGACGAGGGAGCGATGCGCGCACGCGCCATCCCCCATCGCTCGAAGGGCCAGCTTCGAATTGCCCTCCCACCAGTTCGGCCCGCTCCTGCATGCCGATGAGCCCAAAGCCCGAACCCCCGGCTGCGGGGTGCGGAGTTCCGTCGTCCTCGACGGTCAATTCCACCGATGCAGGCTGGCCGTCGACCACCACATCGATTCGAGAAGCCGCTCGGGCATGGCGCACCGCGTTGGTAATCGATTCCTGGGCAAGGCGGTAGGTCGCCGCACCGATAGCCGGCCGCACCTGTGCGAGGTCGCCGATGAGTCGCACCGTTATGGGTGGCGCGTCGGCAGCGAACGTTCCAGCGAGCGATGCGATGTCGTCGATGCCGTGCTGCGGAGCGAATTCGGCCGGCGTATCTGCGTCGCGCAGCACGGAGATCATCGACCTCATCTCGGTCAGCGCTCGGGCCGCCTCCTCCTCGATGGTCGCCAATGCATCGGCTGCGCCTTCGAGCGAGTTCGTCCTGGCCAGGAAGAGTCCGGCCTGAGCCTGGATCGCGATGGCCGAGACATGGTGAGCCACCGTGTCATGAAGCTCGCGCGCAATGAGTTCTCTTTCCTGAATTTTGACCTGTTCGCGAGCTTGCTCGCGAGAGATGCGCTGGTACCGAACGAACTCGGCCAGCAACACCGGACACAGCAGCACGATCGAACCGCCGATGACATCGCCCCACCCGCTGAAGCTCATGGCGTTGGCCGAAATCGTGATGGCGATGCAAAGGATCGCGCCAACGATCTGGTCGCGGCCACTCCCCCAGCGGAACAGCGAATAGACGAATATGAGGCTGAACGCCGCGGCGTAGTTGGTCAGCGGATCTCGGCCCGCCAACAGGCTGAGGAGGTCGAACACGATGATGCCGGCGAACCCCGTGACAAAGGTTGCAAGCGGATAGGTGCGGCGCCACAGGAGGAGCACGCAGAGCACCGCCACGAACGTGGTGGCCAGCGGCCGGAGGGGAACGTCGTCGGTTCGAAAGATTCCTTCCAGAATCGCGGTCGGCACCGCGATGGCGACGAGCACCCAATCACGCCAGACGCGAGCAGGCGGGTTTGGCACTCGGGGCTCGGCCCGCACGGATTCGAACATCGCTCTCATCGCTCTCCACAGTACGGACTGGGCCCGCCGAGGGGAATGGCCAAACGGCCGGTTGATGACCTGACCGTTCGACGAGTCGACGTTTGGCCGATGCACCGGGGACTGTCGGGCCCCGGTTCGTCACGATGATCGTCCACAACAAAAACCTCGAAAGCGGACCCCATGTCGAATCTCCTCTATCGCCTCGGCCGATTCTCAGCCCACCGCCCTTGGCGGATCATCGGCCTCTGGTTGCTCATGGCGGCGGCTGTCGTCGCCGCATCGGGCCCCTTCGGAAAAGACCTGGAGGATTCGTTCAAGGTCCCCGGGGTCGACTCGGAGCAGGCACTCGATCTGTTGTCGGCCGCACAATCAGACCAGGCGGGCATCACCGCCCGAGTGGTTGCCGCCCCCCGAGATGCCGCAGCGTCGTTCCTCGAGCCAGGTGACGCCCTGGTCGGGCTCGAACAAACACGCGATGCCGTGGCCGACCTACCCAAGGTCGTTGCCGTGAGCGAACCGTCTATTTCGATCGACGGGCGAACGGCGGTTGTCGTGGTGCAGTACCCGGTGGTTGAAGAGCTCGGCAAGGACGACCTGAACAATCTCAAGTCGGTCATCGCCGACGAAGCCGACAACGCCGTGGTTCGGGTCGAGGCGGGGGGCGAACTGTTCTTCACGTTCGACGAGGCCGAAGGTGGCATCAGCGAGATGATGGGCATCGCTGCGGCAATCGTCATCTTGCTGCTCGCGTTCGGCTCGGTCATCGCAATGGGACTGCCGATCGGCATGGCCATATTCGGCCTCGCCCTCGGTGTCAGTTCACTCACGCTTGTCAACCAACTGATCGAGATTCCCGCGTGGGCGCCGACGGTCGCCGCGATGGTGGGACTCGGCGTGGGTATCGACTACGCGCTGTTCCTGGTCACCCGCCATCGCGAGTTCCTCGGTCACGGCATGACCGTCGTCGAATCCGCGGGGCGAGCGGTGGCAACCGCGGGCCAAGCGGTGGTATTCGCCGGCGGGACCGTCGTGATCGCCATCTTGGGCCTCGCCGTGGCCGGGGTTCCGGCAATGACCGGCGCTGGAGTCGCCACGTCGGTCGTCGTGCTGATCATGATCGTTTCCTCTATCACCCTGCTGCCGGCCTTCTTGGGACTCGCTGGCCACACGATCAACCGATTCGGTATCCATCGACGCGGAGCGGGCCCAGGCACTGGCTCGGCGGTCAGCGAGCGCTGGACTCGTTGGGGTCGGCACGTGTCGGATCACGCGTGGCCCTACGCAATCGGCGTCACCGTCCTGCTTCTCGGCCTGACCGCTCCTGTTCTCGCCCTGCGCCTGGGGTTTCCCGACGACGGAACCCTGCCCGAATCAACGACGGCACGGCAGGCCTATGACTTGGCCGCCGACGGATTCGGCCCGGGAATCAACGGGCCGCTGCTCGTGGCAATCGACATCTCGGCCGACGACTCGATCGTCGAATCCCTGTCCAACGCGATCGCAAATGACGCCGGTATCGACAACGTTGCTCCCGCCGAGGTCAACACCGAGGCCGGAGTCGCCACGATCGTCGCATTTCCGAACACTTCGCCGCAGGATGTGGAGACGGTGAACACGATCACTCGTCTGCGGTCGTCGGTGATTCCTCAGGCCCTCGGCGAGAGTCCGGCAACCGCCCACATCGGCGGTGCGTCGGCCACGTTTGCCGACATCGCCGGACGGGTGTCGGATCGGCTGCTCACCTTCATCGCCGCCGTCGTGCTGCTGTCGTTCCTGCTCTTGACCATGGTGTTCCGGTCCCCGGTCGTAGCGCTGAAGGCTGCGATCCTCAATCTGTTGAGTATCGGTGCCGCCTATGGGGTGTTGGTCGTGGTGTTCCAGTGGGGCTGGGGCAAGGAGATCTTCGGGCTGGAATCCACGGTGCCGATCGTGTCGTTCATCCCGATGTTCATGTTCGCGATTCTGTTTGGGCTCTCGATGGACTACGAGGTCTTCCTGCTGTCGCGTGTCCGCGAGCAGTACTTGGCAACGGGCGACAACGACGGTTCGGTAATCCACGGCATTGCGAGCACGGCGCGTGTCATCACCTCCGCTGCGCTCATCATGATCAGCGTGTTTGCCGGTTTCGTGCTGAGCGATGACCCGGTGACCAAAATGTTCGGGCTCGGTCTCGCTACCGCAATCTTCGTGGACGCGACCATCGTGCGAATCGTGTTGGTGCCCGCGACGATGAAGCTGATGGGCGACCTGAACTGGTGGATTCCGGCATGGCTCGACCGCATCATGCCGACGATCGATATCGAGGGTGAGACGGCGTTGCCGGCGCCCGAGTACGAGCTGCCGGAAGCGTTGCTACGCGTTGCGTAGTGCGGCGCGGGCGGGCTCGAGATCGTCGGGGTTGGTGACGCCGATCCATTGGGCGTCGGTTTCGACGACGTGCACGACCATATCGCCCGAGGCCATCAGGTCGGCCACGACGTCGGGCAGCAAAAACTCCGATTTTTCTTCGTCACCGTGTTCTGCGAGGAACGTCTCGAATCCCTTGTTGAGGTGATCGAGGAGCCAATGCGGGAAGCCCCACATGTTCATCGAAACCAACGTGTCGTCGCCGTGTTCACCAGGGGGGTCCTCGCTGCGAATCGCGCCGTCGTCACCTCGGGCGATGCCGTGGGTTTCGACGATGCTCGAGAGCATCGATGCGTCGTCCGAAGCGCAAACGCCGCGCGAAACCGCCCCGACGGTCGGCAAGGTGTTGGCGAGCCGGAATGCCACGACGACCGACTCGTTCTCCTGTGCGGTGTTGAGTGCCTTGATGCCCAGTTGGTACGACACTGCGCCGTAATGGTCGTCGGCGTTGACGACGAAGAACGGTCCGTTGATGGCATCGGCCGCCGAC
>CBESNZ010000026.1:0-16263 GCA_965531045.1 uncultured Acidimicrobiales bacterium | reverse complement strand
ACGCTCGTCGTTCCGGGCTCGGGCCTGGTCAAGGAACAGGCCATCGCCGAAGGCCTCGACCAGATCTTCATCGAGGCCGGCTTCGATTGGCGCGAGCCGGGTTGCTCGATGTGTTTGGCGATGAACCCCGACCGCCTCTCGGTGGGCGAACGGTCGGCCAGCACCAGCAACCGCAACTTCGAAGGCCGCCAAGGTCGTGGTGGTCGCACCCACCTGGTGTCGCCCGAGGTAGCGGCCGCCACCGCCATCGCCGGGACGTTCGCCAGCCCGGCTGACCTGGCCTGACCCCCAGACCTAGAGAAACAGAGACGCTATGAAAGCAGTTCGAGTAGTACAAGGCACCGCCGTCCCGCTGGACCGGTCCGATGTCGACACCGATCAGATCATCCCCAGCGATTGGCTCAAGCGCGTCGAGCGAACCGGCTTCGAGAAGGGTTTGTTCTCCGAATGGCGGGACAGCCAGGACTTCGTCCTCAACGACGAGGCGTACGCCGGAGCCAAGATTCTCATCGGCGGCCCCAACTTCGGTACCGGCTCGTCACGGGAACACGCGGTTTGGGCCATCCAGCAGTACGGCTTCGACGCCGTGGTGTCGCAACGGTTCGGGCCGATCTTCAAGAACAACTCGACCAAGAACGGCCTTGTACCGGTCGAGATCGACGCCGACCGGGCCGAACAACTGATGCGGGCGGTCCAGGACGACCCCACCCTCGAGATCACGATCGACGTCGAGCGCCGAACGATCGAAGCGCCGGCGATTGGTTTCGAGGCCGCATTTCCGCTCGACGCGTCGGTGCAGGAGCGCTTCCTCGAGGGCCTCGACGACATCGGCATCACCATGCGCAATACCGAGGACATCGACACGTTCGAGGCAACACGGCCCGGCTACAAGCCGACCACGAAGTAGTAGGAGCGGTCGATGCCGGAAGGTCCGCCGCCGGAACCGTACATCGCACAACCCATTGGGCTCGTCGTCGGTGGCCGCACCGATCCAATCGATGACGACTGGGCCGATGTCACGGCGACGATCCGACTCGACGACGACACGTTCACGCCAAGCGTGGTCGCCGGACTCGACGACTTCAGCCATCTCGAGGTGATCTTCCACTTCCACCGGGTCGACGAATCGAAAATCAACCTGGGATCACGCCATCCCCGCAACCGAGACGACTGGCCGCTCGTCGGCATCTTTGCCCAACGAGCGAAGGCGCGGCCGAACCGTCTCGGCGTCACCACCTGCCAACTCGTCGGCGTCGACGGACTCGACGTGCATGTCCGCGGACTCGATGCAATCGATGGCACGCCCGTGCTCGACATCAAACCGTACGTTCGCGAGTTCGGTCCCCGGGGCGACGTACGTCAACCCGCATGGATCAGCGAACTGATGCAGGGCTACTGGTAGCGGTCCTCCTCGATCCGGGGTGGTCCAACTCGCAGCCCGACGGAGATCGGTAGGGTTGGCCCCGAATCGCTCCCACACTCTGCGAGAAAGACCGACCCATGGGCTGGACAGAACGAGACATTCCCGACCTGACCGGACGCGTCGCTGTCGTGACCGGGGCCAACGGTGGCTTGGGGCTGGCTTCGACCAAAGCATTGGCGGGCAAGGGCGCGCACGTGGTGATGGCAGCGCGCAACCAGACCAAGGCGCAGTCGGCCAAGGACGAAGTGTTGGCGGGCAACGCCACGGCGTCGGTAGAGATCGTCGAACTCGACCTCGGCGACCAGGCCTCGGTTCAGACTGCTGCGGCCACCATCGCCGCCGATCACGCCACCATCGACATCTTGCTGAACAACGCCGGACTCATGGCAATGCCCGAACGCCAGACCGCCGACGGCTATGAGATGCAGTTCGGCGTGAACCATCTCGGTCATTGGACGTTCACCGCCGGGCTCTTGCCCAACGTGCTGGCCGCCGACGCCGGGCGCATCGTCACGGTGACCAGCGTTGCTCGTCACTGGCCCGGAGCCGATGTCGACCCCGACGACCCGCATCTGCGCAAGAACTACAGCGAGTGGGGCGCCTACGGCCAGGCAAAACGCGCCAACTTCGTCTTCGCGATGGGTCTGCAGAAGCGGCTGGAAGCTGCCGACGCAACGTCGACCAGTCTTGCGGCGCACCCCGGCCTGACGAACTCCGACCTGCAATCTCACACCGTGGCCGAGGGAAATACCGGCTTCATCGCTCGGGTGTCCGAGAAGTGGGCGGCGGCCACCGGAATGTCCACCACGGACGGCGCTCGCTCCCAGCTCCGGGCGGCCACCGATCCACAGGCGAAGGGCGGCGAGATCTATGGCCCCCGCTTCGGCTCCAACGGCCCGCCGTCGAAGCTGATCCAGGTCAACAATTTCGGACTCGACAAGGCCATCGACACCCTGTGGGCCGTGTCCGAACGCGAGACCGGCGTGGCCCTCCCCATCTGACCTACGGTCGACCGCATGGCGCTCGACGGTTACCACCACTTCCACGACCGCAACTACCCCGGGGGTCTCATCGAGGTGGCCGACGGCGTGCACGCCTACCTCCAGCCCGATGGCGGCTGGGGCTGGTCGAATGCGGGATTGCTCGCGACGAGCAGCGAATCGTTGCTCGTCGACACCCTGTTCGACCTCGAGCTCACCCAACGCATGCTCGACGCCATGGCATCTCTCACGGCGACCGCCCCGATCCGCCAACTGGTCAACACGCATGCCAATGGCGACCACTGTTACGGCAACGAACTGGTGACCGGTGCCGAGATCATCGGCTCGGTCGCATCCGCCGAGGAGATGGAGTCGCTACCCCCGGCGACCCTCGCCAGGATGACCGCCGGGGGCATGGGGGAGTTGCTCGACGCCTACATGGCCGATGCCTTCGGGCCGTTCCGGTTCGACAACATCACCCTCACTCCCCCGACGCGCACCTTCGAGCAGCGGCTCACGCTCGACGTCGCCGACCACGCCGTCGAGCTCTACGAGGTCGGTCCTGCGCACACCGGTGGCGACGTCATCGCGCACCTCCCCGATCAGGGCGTGGTCTTCACCGGCGACATCTTGTTCGTCTATGGCACCCCAATCGTCTGGGACGGTCCGATCTCCAACTGGATCGCTGCGTGTGATCTCATCGACTCATTCGACGCCGACGTCGTGGTCCCCGGTCACGGACCACTCACCGATCGACGCGGCACTGCAATGGTCCGTGACTACCTTCGCTTCATCCGAGCCGAGGCCATCGCCCGCAACGCAGCGGGCATGTCCGTCATCGACGCCGCCCACGACATCGACCTCGGCCAGTTTCAGGACTGGTCGGATTGGGAACGGTTGGTCATCAACGTCGACGCCGTGTACCGGGAGATCGATCCCAGCCACGAGGCGATGCCGGCCGCCCAGCTCTTCTTTGGCATGGCGGAGCTCCGAAGGGATAGGTTGCCGAGATGATCATCGTTGCAGGAAAACTGACCATCGACCCGGCCAAGGCCGAAGACGCCAAGGAGGCCGCCGCCGCGGTCATGACGGCAACACGAGCCGAAGCGGGCAACAACGCCTACGTCATCGCCATCGACCCCATCGAAGAAGGTGTGCTGAACATCTTCGAGCAATGGGCCGACGAAGACGCCCTCACCAGCCACATGGGCGAGCCGCACATGGCGGCATTCATGGCCGCCATGGGCACGTTCGGCATTACCGACATGAGTGTGAAGAAGTACACGGGCGCGCAAGAGAGTGATCTCTTCTAGCGATCGTCTGTTTGCCTTCGAGTGCTGAAGGCCGCATTGTTCGTCCCGAAACAATGAAAGGCACTAGTCGGACCGTCGAGTCGAATACCAAAGGTGGGGCGTCCCCGATGAAGAAAATTCTGGCCGTGTTGGCGGCATTTCTGTTACTGGTCAGTACGAGTCCTGCGGCCGCCGATGCCGGCCAGAACGACGCAACCGAGGCTGACGACGCAACCGACGCCTCCGAGGCGCCGGAGCGACTGAAGACCGAGGACCGCGACATCGTCGGCGGGTTCGGCATCGGTATCGACTCGGCCCCCTACCAGGTCGCCCTGTTCGACTGGAGGGTCAGCAACTCGAATCCATCAGGGGTGCCGAGCCCCAATCCGTTCTTCGATCAGATCTGTGGCGGCAGCCTGATCCATCGCGAGTGGGTGGTCACCGCTGCGCACTGCGTCGATGGCGTGACCGACCTGTCGTCGTTCGATATCGGCGTGGGCAAGACCAATCTCAGCGACTACACCTCGGCAGACCGCTATGACGTGGCGGAGATCATCGTGCATCCCGACTGGCAACTCCATGATGGCTTCACCTCCGACATCGCCCTGCTCAAGCTGACATCGCCGGTCACGCTCAGCTCCAACGTCGCGGTCATCGGACTCGACTACGACCACACCGCACCGTCGGCAAACTCCACCGCGTTCACCAGCGGGTGGGGCGCCGTACAAGAAGTCCCGGATCCGCGCTATCCCGACAATCTCCAAGGTGCGAACCTCACCATCCGAACCGATCTCGTCGCCGACGCATGCGGCGACTGGAACATCACCGAGTTCCAAGCCGGCATCATGACCTGCGCATCGGCCGACGGCGGCGGCGTCAGCGCATGCTTTGGCGACAGCGGCGGCCCATTGGTCACCGGCACCGGAACCCCCAAACTCTGGGGCATCGTCAGCTTCGGCTCCACCTGCGGCTCCGCCTCGCTACCCGCGGTCTACACCCGGGCCCCGGCCTACCGCGGTTGGATCGCCCAATACGTCGACGGAATCGACTGCGACTTCACCGGCACCTCCGCTAGCGAAACCGTCCGCGGCACCAATGGCAACGACGTGATCTGCGGCCTGGGCGGCGACGACTACCTCGTCGGCTACGACGGCGACGACATCATCTTCGGCGGCGACGGCGCAGACGACATGCGCGGCGGCCCCGGCAACGACGTCATCTTCGGCGAGAAGGGCAAAGACGGCGTCCGTGGCAACAAGGGCGACGACTACCTCTACGGCGGCAAGGGCAACGACCTCATCGCCGGCGCCAAGGGCAACGATGTCGGCTACGGCCACGGTGCCGACGACGAGGTCTACGGCGGCCCGGGTCTCGACCTCGTCGACGGCGGACCCGGCAACGACTTCGCCAAAGGCGGCCTCGCAGACGACATCGTGTTCGGCGGAGACGGCAACGATCGCCTCGCCGGCAACAACTCCAACGACCAGATGTACGGCGGCGCCGGCAACGACGAAATCTTCGGCGGACCAAACTCCGACTACGCCGACGGCGGCAGCGGCACCGACCGCTGCGTCGGCATCGAACAGTCCGACAACTGCGGGCCGGACACGCCACCAGCTCCGCCACCGCCAGCGACAAACCTCGTCACGGATTTCGGCACGACCGTGCTACCCAACCTGACGGCAATCGTTCAGCTCAACTGGGAGCTCGATCCGATCTACACGATCGCGTTGTTTCTGCCCATCGCCGAGATCTATTGCGACGAGCTTGCACCAATCGCGTCGCACCAATCGATTGCGACGATCATATGGGGAGTGGACGGTACGCCCGACCTTTTCAGAAGCCGTGATGGCATCATCCCGTTTCTCGTCTGGTCCGACCGCTGGGTGTGCTGAACCGAAAGGGTCTGGCTCACCTTTTTCGGCCTGCAGCCTCCTGGGTTCTCCACGTGGATCGGGCGCGCGCAGGTTTTTCCCGCATCTGCGGCTAGACCATGAGGCGGATCTGTTCAGGTTTTGCGCGATTGTTCCGAACCAACAGGAACCGAACTCCGTCAGAAAACTCGACCGACCACCAGTCGTTGGTACTGATGGGTCACACTGTTGATCCCCGAAGATGAAAGTGGACCTCCCCGATGAAGAAGATCCTGGCCGTGTTGGCGGCATTCCTGATGCTGGCCAGCATCAGCCCCGCTGCCGCCGATACCGGACAGAGCGACGCGACCGAGGCTGACGACGCAATCGACGCTTCCGAGGCGCCGGAGCGACTGAAGGCCGAGGACCGCGACATCGTCGGCGGGTTCAGCGTCAGTATCGATGTGGCCCCCTACCAGGTCGCCTTGTTCAGCTGGCCGAATCGCGCCCCGGCTTCGGACCCCTTCTTCGATCAGATCTGTGGCGGCAGCCTGATCCATCGCGAGTGGGTGGTCACCGCTGCGCACTGCGTCGATGGCGTGACCGACCTGTCGTCGTTCGATATCGGCGTGGGCAAGACCAATCTCAGCGACTACACCTCGGCAGACCGCTATGACGTGGCGGAGATCATCGTGCATCCCGACTGGCAACTCCATGATGGCTTCACCTCCGACATCGCCCTGCTCAAGCTGACATCGCCGGTCACGCTCAGCTCCAACGTCGCGGTCATCGGACTCGACTACGACCACACCGCACCGTCGGCAAACTCCACCGCGTTCACCAGCGGGTGGGGCGCCGTACAAGAAGTCCCGGATCCGCGCTATCCCGACAATCTCCAAGGTGCGAACCTCACCATCCGAACCGATCTCGTCGCCGACGCATGCGGCGACTGGAACATCACCGAGTTCCAAGCCGGCATCATGACCTGCGCATCGGCCGACGGCGGCGGCGTCAGCGCATGCTTTGGCGACAGCGGCGGCCCATTGGTCACCGGCACCGGAACCCCCAAACTCTGGGGCATCGTCAGCTTCGGCTCCACCTGCGGCTCCGCCTCGCTACCCGCGGTCTACACCCGGGCCCCGGCCTACCGCGGTTGGATCGCCCAATACGTCGACGGAATCGACTGCGACTTCACCGGCACCTCCGCTAGCGAAACCGTCCGCGGCACCAATGGCAACGACGTGATCTGCGGCCTGGGCGGCGACGACTACCTCGTCGGCTACGACGGCGACGACATCATCTTCGGCGGCGACGGCGCAGACGACATGCGCGGCGGCCCCGGCAACGACGTCATCTTCGGCGAGAAGGGCAAAGACGGCGTCCGTGGCAACAAGGGCGACGACTACCTCTACGGCGGCAAGGGCAACGACCTCATCGCCGGCGCCAAGGGCAACGATGTCGGCTACGGCCACGGTGCCGACGACGAGGTCTACGGCGGCCCGGGTCTCGACCTCGTCGACGGCGGACCCGGCAACGACTTCGCCAAAGGCGGCCTCGCAGACGACATCGTGTTCGGCGGAGACGGCAACGATCGCCTCGCCGGCAACAACTCCAACGACCAGATGTACGGCGGCGCCGGCAACGACGAAATCTTCGGCGGACCAAACTCCGACTACGCCGACGGCGGCAGCGGCACCGACCGCTGCGTCGGGGTCGAACAACCCGTCAGCTGCGAGACCTGACCGTCCCGAAATCGAGCCGGCAAAGAATCTGACGGAACGATTCACGTTTCGGCACAAGCGGTCGACTGGCGTAGGTAATGACTGCCGACGCGAAGACCTTCGGTCCCGAGAGGCCACCGGCTCCGCCCGAACACTCGGGCCGTGAGCTCGGCGAACCGTTCGCGGCGTCGCAATCCGCCGAAGTTGGCCGGGCCGACAGCAACGTTTCCTTCGAGCTCTGCGATTTTCCTGTGGCTGCGGCATACTTCGACGAAAAGGGCATCCGACGCGAAGCCAACCGCGCCTGGTTCGAACTCCTCGGTCTCACCGCTGACGGCGACGAGTACTGGCTGACCTTCGTACATCCCGAAGACGCAAATCGTCTCTCGAACACATCGATGGTGAGTGGTTCGGTCGACACGACCGTTCGCTGGTCGGGCCCTGCGGGCGGCACACGTTGGCTGCGGGTACGAGGCGCATCGCTGCATGGCGATCGCCCCACCGGCGGGATCTGGACCTTGGACGACGTCACCGATCAGGTGATGTCGCTCGGCCAGTGTGCCCGCCTCGAGATGGTGGCAGCCCGTCTGGCCGAGGACGGCGATTCGCGCTCTGCCGGGGGTGCAGCGAGCGCCGTACTCCTCGTCGGCCTCGACGGTATCGCCGCGATTCACAACGAGTTCGGCGACGCGGCGGCCGACCTCGTCGCCCGGACAACGTGGTCTCGCCTGCGTTCGGCCATGCGCAACGGCGACTACATCAGCCAGGTCGCATCGGACGAGTTCCTCGTCGCTTGTTCCAACCTGCACTCCCCCGACGATGCCCTGCAGATCGCCGAGCGCCTGATCATCGAGCTCCAGCGCGGCCTTCTGCTCGCCGGCGACCCGATCAACCTCGGGGTCCGCATTGGCATTGCCGGTACCGACGCAACCGACGTCGATCTCGACGAACTGATGGATCGCGCGGCCAGCGCACGAACCACGGTCGACACCACGGGCATAGCGCTCGCTCCGGATGCGAGCGAAGCAGCCGGTCGACCGCAAGCAGCCAACGACGACCTCGCGACACCGACGAGCTTCTGAGTTCACCCGGGCCGCAGCGACGATGACCGCGACTCGGTCGCAGCATGTCCACATGTGGCTTCCGGAACGGTGGTTCGGCCGATAGAACTACGCGATGCCAACGGCGCGCACGATCGAGAAGTCCCCGGAGACGCAGTCCTTTCGTCCGGTCGATTGGGCGTTGATGCTGTTTGCGGCTCTGGTCTGGGGTGGATCGTTTCTGTTCATGGCCATTGCCCTGGATCACTTTCACCCGGGCTTGGTCACCGCACTGCGGGTGGCGTTCGGCTTGGTGACCATCTGGGCCATACCCGCCGCCCGGACCGCCACCATCGACCGAGCCGACTGGGCCAAGATCGCCGCACTTGGTGTCACATGGATGGCGTTTCCGCTCACCCTGTTTCCCATCGCGCAGCAGTGGATCAACTCATCGGTCGCCGGAATGTTGAACAGTGCGATGCCGCTGATGACCACCGTGTTGTCGGCTGCGGTCTTCAGCGCCGTTGTGCTGCGCCGTCAACTGATCGGGGTGCTGATCGGCTTTGCCGGGATCTTGGTGATCAGCGTTCCGACCGCTTCGATCAGCGGAAGCAGTGCACTGGGAGTTGCGCTCGTGGTCGTCGCCGTCGGCAGCTACGGCGTCGCCGTCAACATCGCCGGACCCTTGCAGATCAAGTACGGATCGGTCGCAGTTGTTGCGCGGGCGCTGGCCGTCGCTGCCGTACTCGTCACCCCGTATGGAGCGTTCGGCGCGAGCCAGTCGTCGTTTTCGATCGGTGCCCTCGTGGCGTGCGTCGCAGCGGGCGCCGGCGGCACCGGGTTGGCATTCGTGGCGGCCGCGACGCTCACGGGCCAGGTCGGTGCCGTGCGCACATCGTTGGTCACCTACTTCATACCGGTCGTGGCAATCGTTCTCGGTGTGGTCTTTCGCGACGAGGCCCTCGACGTCTGGGCGCCGATCGGCACCGTGCTCATCCTGGCCGGCGCTTACCTGGCGTCGCGTGGGGCGACGTCGACCGCGGCCAGGTCGCAGAGCCTGGTCAGCAAGTCGCAGCGGTCGTCGCCGTAGTTCACCACGATGTCGGCGTGGGCGCCCTTGGGCGCCACGAACCGGTCGTGCATCGGCGCCACCACATCGGCAAAGTTCTGTCGAACGGTCTGCTCGTCACGCCCGCGTTCGGCCACGTCGCGCTCGACGCGACGCTCCAACCGCACCGCCGCCGGTACATCGAGGTACACCGACAGCGTCAACTGCGCCGCGATGCCGGGAAAGGCCATCAACAAGATGCCTTCCACCACGATGACACGGCACGGGTCGACGGTTTCGGTCTCGCCGGTGCGGTGGTGCCGGGAGAAGTCGTACACCGGGATGTCGACCGAGCGGCCTTGTTGCAACGCCTGGAGATGCGCCGCCAAGAGGTCGCCATCGAGTGAATCCGGATGGTCGAAGTTCACCTCGCAGCGTTGCTCGAAGGTCAGATGTCCGAGGTCGCGATAATACGAATCGAAGGAGATGACGGTGCAGTCGTCCCCGAGGCGTTCGAGCAGCTGTGCCGTGAGATAGCCCTTTCCGGATCCGCTCCCGCCGCAGATCCCCCAGACGTGCATTACGCGTCGAGTCCTCGAGAGATGTCGGCGAGCAGGTCGTCTCGGTGTTCGAGCCCGACCGAGATTCGCACGATGCCGTCGGTGATTCCCATCTGTTCGCGAATCGCCGAGCCGAGGCGCCGATGGGTGGTCGAGGCCGGGTGCGTGGTGAGGGTCTTTGCGTCTCCGAGGTTGTTGGAGATGTCGATGATCTGGAGCGCGTCGAGAAACGCGAAGGCGGCTTGCTTCCCACCGACGAGCTCGAACGTGACCACGGTGCCCCCGCAGCGCATCTGCCGCTTTGCCAGATCGAACTGCGGATGCGATTCGAGGCCGGGGTAGAGCACCCGCGAGACGCTGGCCACCGATTCCAGTTGTCGGGCGATCGCTTCGGCGGTTTCGCTCATGCGATCGACTCGCAGCGAGAGGGTCTCGAGCGCCTTGGTGAGCACCCAGGCGTTGAAGGGACTCATCGATGGTCCGGTGTGGCGAATGAAGGGCTGCAACTTGTTCTGCAGAAAGTCCTCGGTTGCACAGACCGCCCCGCCGAGCGTTCGACCCTGGCCATCGAGATGCTTGGTGGTGGAGTACACGACCACGTCGGCACCGAGCTCGATCGGTTTCTGGTAGAGCGGCGTGGCGAAAACGTTGTCGACGATGACCGTCGCACCAGCAGCGTGGCCGAGCGCCGCGACCGCTTCGATGTCGATGAGTTGCTGCATCGGGTTCGACGGCGACTCGAAGAAGACCACCGCGGCGGGAGTGGCCAGGGCCTGCTCCCATTGGGCGAGATCGCTACCGTCCACGAAATCGGTTGTGATGCCCCATCGGGGCAGCAGTTCGTCGAGGATCACGAAGCAAGAGCCGAACAAGCTGCGCGACGCAACGATTCGATCACCTGCGGACAAGCACGCGATGAGTGCGTTGAACACCGCTGCCATCCCCGAGCCGGTGGCCTGCACGCCCTCGCTACCCTCGAGCAAGCGCAAACGCTCCTCGAACGCAGCGATCGTCGGATTGCCATAGCGGCTGTAGATGTAGTGATCGACCTCGCCGGCAAACGCGGCCTCGGCCTCGGCGGCCGACCCGTACACGTAGCCGGACGTGAGAAACATCGCCTCGCTGGTCTCGTCGAAACCGGTGCGCTCGATTCCGCCCCGGACCAGATTGGTGTCGGCGTGAAGATCGTCGGGATTCAGCCCTGACGCCATGTCAAACCCTCCGCCTTCCAGCCGTTGACCGACCCTCGATGGCCATCGGCATCGGGGTCTCCTTCGAAGCCGCCGGCGATGTTGAAGGCCTTTGTATAGCCAGCAGCGGTCGCCGCAGTCGCGGCCGCGGCGGACCGGGCACCCGAGCGGCAGAGGAAGTACACCGGCTGGTCCTCTCCGATCGCCGCTTGTTGCAGTTGCGCCAGGAAGTCGGGGTTCGGCTCACCGGACGGAAACGAGTTCCACTCGATGGTGACGACGGGCCGTCCAACGTCAGGCAGACCGACGAAGTTCCATTCGGCCAGGGTTCGTACATCGACGATGACCGCTCGTTCGTCGCTCTTGACTGCGTCGAGGGCTTCGGTTGGCGTTGCGTCGCCCGCATAGCCGGGTGCTGGTTGCATTGGTGTGTCCGCTTCGATCTTGCGAACCAACACCTTGGAACCGGAGTCCCACACTCATCGATCAGGCGTTGGCACCGCGAGTATTCCGGTTGCCGCGACGTCGACGGGCCTGTCCCTCAGTCGCTCTTCATGAGTTGCCCACAACGCTACCCGCCATCTGCGGCTGCCTCCAAGCCCGCCGCCTGGCCGGCGAGCCATGCGGGACGGTCGAGACGGTAGAGCGCGTGGGGCAGGTTGGCGTGGGTGACCGGCTGGTCGTAGACGAAGCCCACATGCTCCATGACCGCTTTGCTGGCGGCATTCTCGACCATCGTGTAGCAAACCAGGTCGTCGAAATGGAGTCGATCGAATGCAACCCGAGCGGCAGCGCGCGCGATCTCGGTGGCGTAGCCCTCGCCCCAGTGTTCGGGAAAGATCGCGTAGCCGATCTCGACGCCCCCCGGCCCGCCGGTATCGGTCTTCATCAGGCCGCCCCGGCCGATGGGTTCACCGGTGAGGCGATCGGTGAACATCCACAGGCCGAAGCCGTACTTGCGCCAGTGGACGTCGAATCGATGCAGCATATCGTCCACGTCGGCGCGGGTTCGATGACCGCCCAAGGTCACGATGACCCGTGGATCCTGATGCAGCCGAACGAGCAGGTCGAGGTGTTGTTCACCGACGCGTTCCCCGACGAGACGCTCGGTCTCGATCACCCCGATCTTTCCCCCGGCCATGGCCCCTTCCTATCGCATTTCACGGTCCCGGCCCGGTTTTGCAGGGCACCGACAAACACCGCCGCTGCGAGCGCCGACCGACACAACACGAATCAACCGACTGTGGCCAACAGCGTTGCGGTCAAGATAAGTCGAAGGTGGTCCAGGCCCGGCCACCGATGGTGGTGCCGTTGAGGATGGTTTCCTGCAGCGCCCGGAAGGGCTCGCTGCGATCGATCGCGATCGCGAATGCGGGGGCGTCGAGGATCACGTCGCCGAGCGAGTGCACATTCTCGAAGACATATTGTGTCCGCTCGTGGGTGAACCACAGGTCGCTCTTGCGCACGCTGATGTCGAGGCGGCGCAGCTTGGCAGTCACCACACGGGCGCCGTTCCAACGCACGAATCCGATGTGGATGCCGTCGCAGTGCAGGACGCCGTTCTCCTTCACCATCTTCCTGTCGATGTCGAGATACGCGACGTCGGCGATCGCCGCCCACTCCGTTCCGGGAGGAAGCGAGTTCAAGATCATCCGCATCGATTCGATGTCGGCATCGACAAGGTGCCCAAAAAGGCGTTTCATCATGCCCATGATTGTCGTATCGGCGGACGCGACAGCCACCCTTAGTCTTACGTCTTGGGTTCGCTTGGCTCCCGGGCGCTAACTTCGGCGATAGACGCACGTCTTGGGAGAACCATTGCTGATTCCGCTGACCATCCGCGACCATCTCGACCGCGCCGCTCTGGTGTACGGCGATCGCATCGGCATCGTCGACGAACCCGATCAACCGGCAACGTCGATGGGCGACGTCTCGTACGCCCGACTCGCCGAGCTCGCCAAGGCCCACGCCGCGGCGTTCGAACGGCTGGGCGTACCCCTCGGTGGCCGCGTCGCGATGGTTTCGCACAACGCCGCCCGGATGTTGGTGTTCCTCTACGGCACCAGCGCGTTCGGCCGGGTCGGCGTTCCGATCAACTTCCGCCTGAGCCGGGCCGAGATCGAGTACATCCTCGAACACTCCGGCGCCGAAGTGTTGCTGGTGGATCCAGAACTGGCCGACACGCTCGCCGACATGAATGTGCGCCACCAGTTCGTCCTGGGTACCGAGTCCGACGACGAGCTCTTCGACTTCGGCGTCGAGCCCACGCCGTGGGAGCCCGACGAGAACGCCACCGCCACCATCAACTACACCAGCGGGACCACCGCACGGCCGAAGGGCGTCGAAATGACGCACCGCAACCTCTGGGTCAACGCCGCCACCTTTGGTTGGCAGGCGTCGGTGTCCGATCGAGACGTGTACCTGCACACGCTGCCGATGTTTCACTGCAACGGCTGGGGCATGCCGTATGCAGCCACCGGCATGGGAGCGAAACACATCGTGTTGCGCAAGGTGGAGGGTGCCGAGATCCTGCGCCGCGTAGAGCAGCACGGGGTCACCTACATGTGCGCTGCGCCGGCCGTCGTGGCGGCGATTCTCGAAGCGGCCACGACCTGGGATGGGCCGATTCCCGGCCGGGATCGCGTGCGGGTGATCGTGGCGGGTGCACCGCCGCCCACGCAAACCATCGAACGGGTGGAAACCGAGCTCGGCTGGGAATTCATTCAGATCTATGGTCTCACCGAGTCCTCCCCGCTCCTCACGATGAACCGCACGCGAGCCGAGTGGGATCATCTCGACGCCGCCGAACGAGCCAAGAAACTGGCCCGACAAGGGGCCCCAGCGCTCGGCGTCTCACTCACAACCAGCGAAACCGGCGAAGTGCTGGCGCAGTCCAACGTCATCCTGAAGAGCTATTGGGAGCAGCCGGCCGAGACTGCGGCGGCGCTCGACGGCGGCTGGTTTCACACCGGCGACGGAGGCATGATCGATGACGATGCGTACCTGAACATCCTCGACCGCAAGAAGGACGTCATCATCTCCGGGGGCGAGAATGTGTCGTCGATCGAGGTCGAAGACGCCCTGTTCTCGCACCCTCTCGTCGACGAGGTGGCCGTCATCGGCGTGCCCGACGAGAAGTGGGGCGAAACCGTGAAAGCTCTGGTGGTCGTCAGTGACGACGTCAGCGAGGCCGACCTCATCTCCCACTGTCGCGAACGTTTGGCGCACTACAAATGTCCCACGTCGGTCGAGTTTCGCCAGGAGTTGGCCCGCACCGCAACCGGCAAGCTGCAAAAGTTCAAGCTGCGCGAGCCGTACTGGGCCGACATGACGAAGAATGTGAACTGACGTCGACGCCACCGGGCCGGCAGCGATGAGCTCCGAAGTTGGGGTAACCGTCGAGGTCGAGGGACTCGACGCCGAGGTCGCAGCCGACCAGCTCTGGCAGGCCGGTGCGACGGCAATCCTCGAAGGCCACCACACGTTGTTGGCGGGTTTCGCCGACGCCGACGTCGCCGCTGCGGCCATTGCGGACATGCGCTGGCCATCGTCGGTGACCGACGTTGCGGATCCGCTCGGTTGGGCTGAGGCCTGGAAGCCCTACGCCCGGGCAACCGTCGCCGGCCGTCTCGTCGTACACCCGCCGTGGATCGATCCGGTGCTCGAGCACGGCCAATTCGCGGTTTCGATCGACCCCGGCGCATCCTTTGGGCACGGGGCGCACCCCACCACCGCGTTGTTGTTGCGCGAAGTGTCCCACCGCGTTTCCGGCGGGGAGCGGGTGCTCGACGTGGGTTGTGGTTCGGGTGTGCTGGGCATCGCGGCGGCCCGTTGCGGCGCGGCCGAGGTCGTCGCCATCGACATCGACCCTGTCGCCGTGTCGACAGCCGCGGCCAACGCCCGGGTGAACGGCGTTGCGATCGCCGAGTCGACCACTCCCCTCAGCGAGATCGACGACACGTTCGACATCGTGTTGGCAAACATGCTCGCGGTGCATCTCGCCGACCTCGCCGACGATCTACTACGAGTGGCCGCAGGCGGCGTGCTGTTGATCAGCGGCGTGCTTGCCGGGCGGCCGGTCGCCGGATTGCCATTCGAACCGATCGCCGAACTCGACGGATGGATCGCAGGTTTCTACGCTGCTGACACCTAATAGCGAGTGAGGCGAAACGCATGAGTTTTTCGGGATCCGAGCGATACGGCGTCGGTGTGGACGAAGCGCTCGCCGCGCTGCTCGACGAGGCCACAACCGTCGGGCGATACGAGTCGGTCGGCGATACCGATATCGAGTTGGTGGCCTCCGGTGATGATGCGGACGACCGCACCATCACCACCCGCCGGACGGTCGCCGTCGACCTTCCCGGATTCGCCGCCAAGGTCTTGCAGCCCACGAACACGATGACGCAAACCGATCGCTGGGGGCCTGCCGATTACGCAGGAAACCGCCACGGCACCTTTGAGGTATCGGTCGATGGGGCGCCCGTTTCGACCTCGGGTTCGATGTCGCTCACCGCAGATGACGACGGATGTGTGCATCGGATCGAGGGGAAGATCTCGGTGTCGATTCCCATCGTCGGCCGACGTATAGCAAAGTGGTCCGAAGGCACCGCAAAGAGCTCGTTGCTCGCCGAGTTCGCCTACAACAAGTCCGTACTGGAGGACTAGTGGATCTCACCGAAGCCATACATCTTGGCCACGACGAAGTGCCGTTCGTGCAGGCCGGCGCCGGCGTCGAACTGAAACTGGTGATGGTCGACATCGACCAAGGCCTGTGGATCATCCGCAACCGCTTCGCCCCCGGCACCCAGGTGCAGAAGCACCGCCACACCGGCCAGGTGTTCGGCTACACGTTGTCGGGCGCATGGAAGTACGCCGAGTACGACTACGTCAACCGGGCCGGGTCGTTTCTCTACGAGCCGGCCGGGTCCGAGCACACGCTCACGGTTCTGGACGATGCAGACCAGGACCAGCCGGGCGAGGTCACCGACGTCTGGTTCCAGATGTACGGATCGAACCTGAACCTCGATGCCGACGGCAATGTCGAATCGATCACCGACGGCGCCGGCGTGCTCACCGCCTACTACCACCTCTGCGAAGCCCAGGGCCTGCCCCGCCCCAACGTCCACGTGCGGTAACGACCGGTCGGCCCGGCCGGG
>CBESNZ010000025.1:0-16327 GCA_965531045.1 uncultured Acidimicrobiales bacterium | reverse complement strand
CGCAACTCTTTCACGAGGTCGTTAGTACCGATGACGACGGCGTCGACACGCCGGTGGCCCGCGATCTCGCGCGCGTTGAAGATCGCCAGCGGCGTTTCGATCATCGCCCAGATCTTCACGTCGGCGGACGCGCCCGCCGCATCGAGCTGCGCGGAGACCGCATCGAGGTCAGCGGCGCTGCCGACCTTCGGAATGACAATCGCCGACGGCCCCGCTGCTCCGGCGGCGGCGATATCGGATTCGCCCCACGGCGTGTCGAGACCGTTGCAGCGGATCGTGAGCTCGCGGTTTCCGTACTCGCCCGACTCGATCGCCGCGACGGCGTTCTTTCGGGCTGCGTCCTTGGCATCGGGGGCGACGGCATCTTCGAGGTCGAAGATCAGGGCATCGGCCGGTATGGCCTTGGCCTTTTCGAGCGCGCGCTCGTTGGCCGCCGGCATGTACAACACGGAGCGGCGGGGGCGGGGGTTGTCGGTGGGCATCTGGTCCTCAGTATCCGTAGGCCGCAGCGAGGTCGGGGTCGCGTTCGGCCAGGCTCTTGGCCAACGCCACCACAACATGGCATTGCTTCACCGACGCGTCGTCTTCCATCTTGCCGTCGAGCATGATGGCACCGGTGCCGTCGCCCATCGCATCGATCACCCGTTGCGCCTGGGCGACCGCGTCGGGGTGGGGTGAGTAGACGCGCTTGGCGATGTCGATCTGCGACGGATGCAGACTCCAGGCGCCCACGCACCCGAGCAGGTAGGCATTGCGGAACTGGTCCTCGCAGCCCTGGGCATCGGAGATGTCGCCGAATGGCCCGTAGTACGGGAGGATGCCGTGCATCACGCAGGCATCGACCATGCGCGCGATCGTGTAGTGCCACAGATCCTGCTGGAAAGTCGGCCGAGGCGAATCGTCGTCTCCGGCGGGGTCGGCCCGCACCACATAGTCGGGGTGCCCGCCACCGACACGGGTGGTCTTCATGCGGCGATTCGCGGCCAGGTCGGCGGGGCCGAGCGACAGGCCCTGCATGCGTGGACTGGCTCCACAGATTTCTTCGACATTCGCAACGCCGCGAGCGGTTTCGAGAATGGCGTGCACCAGGATCGGCTTGGTAAGGCCGGCCTTGGCTTCGAGTTGGGCGAGCAGTCGATCGACATAGTGAATGTCCTCGGGGCCTTCGACCTTCGGGATCATGATGACGTCGACGACATCGCCGATCTCGGTCACCGTGGCCACGAGGTCATCGAGTCCCCATGGCGAATCGAGACTGTTGACGCGGGTCCAGAACTGCGTCGTGCCGAAGTCGACCGACGTGCCGACTTCGAGCAGGCCGGCGCGAGCGGCCTCCTTCTCGTCGGCGGGTACACCGTCTTCGAGGTTGGCGAGCAAGACATCGACCTTGGTCGCCATGTCGGGCACCTTCGAACGCATCTTCGCGTTGTGGGCCGGGAAGAAGTGGATCATGCGCGACGGCGGAACCGGGATGTCGAGCAGCGGCGCGGGGGCGCCGACCGCCAACGGCTTGAAGAAGTCCTTCGCTGAGCGCATCAGGCGTCCGTTTCGTTGGCGCCGGTACCGGCGCTTTCATCGGCGGTCCACACATCGTCATATGGTCGAGCTCGCACCGGTCCCGCTTCCTTCTTCCAGACCAGCACCTTGCGTTTGAAGTAACACACTTCTTCGCCGCGCTGATTGATCCCCTTGGTCTCGACGGTGACGATGCCACGGTCGGGTTTCGACCGGGATTCCTTCACGTCGAGCACTCGGGTCTCGGCGTAGATCGTGTCGCCGTGGAAGGTGGGCTTGGCGTGCTTGAGCGTTTCGATCTCGAGGTTGGCGATAGCGGCGCCGCTGACGTCGGGGACCGACATACCGAGCACCAACGAGTACACCAGATTGCCGACGACCACGTTCTTGCCGTGCACGGTCTCGTTCTCGGCGAACCACTGGTTGGTGTGCAACGGATGATGGTTCATCGTGATCATGCAAAAGAGGTGGTCGTCGGCCTCGGTGATGGTCTTTCCGGGCCAGTGACGGTAGATGTCACCGGGGACGAAATCCTCGAGGTAGCGCCCGAATGGTCGCTCGTGAATGGTCATCGCAGCGTGAATCCTCTGGTTGCGGAACGTGATAGTTGTACTTCTTCCCCTCTTTCCCTGCCTATCCAGGCCGGGAGTGGTATGGCTGCGGCGGACTCCGCGAGGATGGTCAAGTGACCAGCACCGCACCGACCATCTCCGCACCCACCATCTCCATGCAGCTCCGCACCTTCGCCGCCGACGATCCGGGCGACTGGGACACACTCATCGACATGGCCGTCGCCGCCGACACCGCCGGGATCGACCGCTTGGCCCTGTCCGACCACGTGGCCTTCGGCAACAACCTCGACGCCTACGGCGATCCGTCCAAGGGCGGATCGGCCGGCGGCAAGCAACCCACCGGCCCCGACGGCCATTGGCTCGAGCCGCTCACCGTTGCATCTGTACTGACCGGGATCACCTCCCACGCCCGCTTCCAAACCGGCGTCCTGCTGGCGGCCCTGCGACGCCCGGCGGTACTCGCCAAGCAGCTGGCCACCCTCGACGTGCTCTCGAAGGGCCGCATCGACCTGGGCGTCGGCGTCGGCTGGCAGAAGGAGGAGTACGACGCCTGCGGACTCGAGTACGGCACGCGCGGCACGCTCCTCAACGACACCCTCGAGGCGCTGCAGGCGTTGTGGACCCAGCCGGTCGCCGGCGTCGACAACTCGGCGGCGTCCTTCGGCGGCATCCACGCCATGCCCAAACCGGCGCAAGCGGGCGGCATCCCGATCTGGGTCAGCGGCACATTGAACACGCGGGTGATGGATCGCATGGTGCGCTTCGGCAGTGGCTGGATCCCCTGGGGCCCGGACGCAGCCAACCCGACCGAGGGACTGGCGCAGATCCGCGAGGCATTCGCCGCGGCCGGCCGCGACATGACCGGCTTCAACGTCACTTCGACGCTGCCGTTCGTGCGTGACGACGACGGCACGATCGATGTGGCCGCGTCGATGGATGCCGTTGGTCCACTCGCCGAAGCCGGCATCACCGACTTCCGCGCCTACGTACCCACCCCCGACGGACGCGAAGAGGCCACCGAATATCTCGGTGGCCTCGTCAATGCGTTTCGGACTGCGGTGGGGCGTTAGAGCCGCCAGGGAGCAAGCGGGTTGCCCCAGATCTCGCCGGCTCGGTCGTACACGGCCCGAGCCATCTTTGCGTTCACGTACGGATCGCTCCACTGGTTCCAGTCGACACCGGCCCATCCGGCCCACGTGCGGATGTACGCCGAGTTGAGCTGCAGCAGCCCATAGTCGTACGTGCCGTTGCGGTTCGGCCCACCGATGATGCCCGGGGTCCAGCGTGACTCGCGGTAGGCGATGTAGTCGGCCATCAGGCAGACGTGTGGCGTATCGGCGAACGACGCGTAGATCGCTTCGACAACCCACTGGGGGGCTCGTTGACACGTCGGTGCGGGAGGCAGAAGCGACAGCACTGGTGCCGCAGCATCGGTGATGTCGGCCTCGACGATCTCCGACTCGACGATCTCGGCCGCCTCGGCGGCAGCTTCTTCAGCCTCTTCGACATCGGAAGTGATGCCGAAGCTGGGAACGGGAGCGTGCGGCTTCTCGGCCGGAGGCGCAACCTCGGTCTTCACGACGGGAGCCTGCTGCTTACAGCCGACGAGGCGCTCGCCCGTGCACTCGGCATTGTTGTCCGACACGTAATCGGTTCCGCCGCCGCCGCTGACGACGTCGAAGCCGCCCGAGCCCGACAACCAGTCCTGACCCGGGCCGCCGTAGATACTGTCGTTGCCGCCACCACCGCAGATCGTGTCGTTGCCGGCACGGCCGCGAATGGTGTCGTTGCCACCGAGGCCGACGATCACGTCGTCGCCATCGGTGCCGTAGAGCGTGTCGGGCCCCGACGTACCGATGATGGTCGCCGATCGGCCGTTGCATTGCGCAACTTCCTTACGACCGAGCTCGTCGGCGAGAGTGGGAACAGCTGGCACCAGAAGCAGGAGGGCCAGCACAGGGAGGAATCTTCGAATCACAGGGCGGTAGTTAACGGGAACATCTGTGTCCTGCCAACCACTTTCAAGTAGACCCATGTCACACAAAATGACACACGTTCGTAACACAACCGACGGATCGTTGAAATTCTAGGCAGAACTTCATGCAATTCTCAATCGCACATGATTGTAAGAATGGCGGTACGACGTCGATATGGCCGATTCGCCGAGACGATTCGTCTCACCGACCCGCTCCATGCGCTCCCGTCCGCTGCGTGTCCGCCAGACCGCCGGCCTGGTTCAGGTAGCCGGAGCGGTCGCCAGCTGTTCCACCGTGGGGCCGTGTTCGGCGGCAAGCGGGGCAAGAGCGTCGAGGTCGAAGTCATAGACCTCGGCCGCGTTCTCCGAGAGAATTCGGCGCACCTTGGCGGGGTCGATGCCGTTGAACGCTCGCTGCAACGCCGGCAAGGTATTGGGGTAGCAGCCTTCGTCGTGGGGATAGTCGCTGCCCCACATGATGTTGCCGACACCGATTGCCGCGAGGTCGTCGTCGGTCATCGGTCCGATCTGCGACGCGACGTAGCAGTTCTCATCCCAGTACTCACTCGGCAGGCGTGGGATCGCCTGGTCGGAGTCGAAGCCGAGTTCGCCCATCTTCCCGGAGCGCACCCCCTTCGCCACCATGTCGAGCATCCGCAGCGCGTCGGGGACCCAGCCCGCCCCCTGCTCGGTGAGCACCAGCTTCAGTGAGGGGTGACGCTCGAAGACCCCGGCGATAATCAGGTGGGTCAATGCCCGGTGGGCGAACCAACCCTGCTCGATGATCCAGATCACGCCACCGGCGGCCTCGTCGCCATAGTCCGGGCTGGCCGAACCGGTGTGGTGGTTCACCACGACGTCGAGATCGGCACAGGTCTGCCAGATGGGTTCGTAGGTGCTGTGGTGAAGCCCCGGCAGGCCGGTGTCCTCTGATACCCCGGGGAGCAGGACCCCGCCCCGCAGGTCGTTCTCGGCGATGAACCGAATGTCTTCGATGGCATCGTCGATGTCGTTGATGAAGATCTGCCCGATGCCGGCCCGACGCTCGGGGAACTCGGCGCACCATTCCGCCAGCCAACGGTTGTGCGCCCGGATCCCTGCGAGACGCTTCTCGTAATCGGCGGCCGTCGGCGGTCGCGACACCAGCGAGCTCGTAGGGAAGAACGGCGGCACGGTGTTGGGGAACACCACCTCGGCCACCACCCCTTGGTCATTTTGTTCGGCGATGCGCTGCTCGTTGTCCCAGTTGCGGGTGCGCTTCGTGTTGGTCTTCTGCAGGTCGCGGAACGGGTTGCTGTACGCCGCACGCCACGCGTCGAAGTCCTCGTGCCACCTGGTCTCCAGGTAGTCCTTGTACGCGTCGACCGCCGCCCCCGCATGGCAGTCGCTCGAGATGATGGTGTAGTGCTCGCTCATGAACCCGACGTTATGCCCACATCGTGTTGCGGTCGATTCGATGGGTGGCGGCGACTGCTCACCGGTGAGAGTCGGTGCCGCGGCGAGCAGGTGAGCGCCCGCCGCGGCACCCTCGTTTCCACCCGCCCAGAGGCGAATGGCTTCCAGCGTCGGCCAGAGGGCCGACTGCTGACCCGGTGACCGTAGCAACTCGTCGTGGCTCGCGCCGCACCCAAAACGAACAAACCCGGGCCAGAACGATGTTCTGACCCGGGGTTTTCTTGGAGCGGACGACCAGATTTGAACTGGCGACCCTCACCTTGGCAAGGTGATGCTCTACCAACTGAGCTACGTCCGCAAGATGATCGAATATAGCAAGGTCGTGACGAGTTTCCGACCGTTGCGAAGCGCCGAGTTCCCGGGCCGATCCGGGATGGCCGGGTTCGTCGCTAGCCCGGCTGGGTGTGGGTTCGCAGAGCCGCCGCGAGTTGTTGGGCTATGGATCGGTCGGCCACCGAGTCGAACGTGGCGGCGAAATGTTCATCTTGGATCACCAACGCTGCGGTGCGGTCGTCCTGCCAGCCTTGGATCGAGAGCGACGGACCGAAGACGAACTCCACCACGTCGGCCTTCCACTCGCGGGCATTCGCGATGAGGAGCCGTTGGTTGGTGAGAGCGAGCGCCGCAAGCTCGCCCAGGTATCGCCCCTGGATCAGTACCTCGACCCGCTCGTCATCCTCGAAGAACGCAGACATCACGCTGAACGCCGTCTTCCCTTGCTGCGCAGACAACGGATTGAGCTGCGCGATCGCAGCCCCCAGCCCGTGTGCGTCGTTGAGGCCCTTGCCGTCTTCCGCGGACGGCATAACCGGGGCCGCGGCGGGTTGGGGACTGGGGGAATTGTGCGTGGCGGAGTCGGTCATCGATAGCTCCTCGAAACCGTTGGGGAAGGATCTCTAGACTAGGTCATCGGCCGCGAGCTTGGTCATCCGCGGTCGAGCAACGCGCGCACGTTCCGCCGCGATGTCGAAGATGCCCTAGTCGGCGCCGGGCGTCGCGGCTTCGTCCTGCCCGGCCTTGCGCTCCTGGGCATCGGCGCGGCGTTGCGGTTGGGTGTGCCACACGTAGCCGAGCGTGAGCAACGACAACATCGTCGCGATCAGGAGCAGACCGATGACCACCCGGTCGATGGTGACCCGCGGGTCGGTCCCTTCGGCTTCCACGAATTCCTGCGCGAGCGCCACGCCGGCGGTGCTCCACAACAAAAGAGCCGACGCTGCCACCGTCACAGCGGCCGCCACGCCCACGCGCCGGTGCCGACGGGCGGCAAAGCGCGGGAGGATTCTCAGACGTCGAGCGGGCACTGGACCACCGTACCGCCCGATCGAGATCCACAACGGCATCGCCGCGGCTCACACCTGGTGTTCTGGACACCAGTACGACGTTCGACCGCCAACGGTGTCCCGGCGCAGCGGCGCGCCATCTGCGGGACAGCGCCCGTCGCGATGGCGCTCGTCCTGCAGGTCGCCGCGATGGGAGCCGCCCCGGTCGAAGAGTTCGTCGAGCACGGATCGCATCTGGCCGTGCAACGTCTGCATTTCGACCGGCGACAGGCTGCCCGCCTCCCGATCGGGTTTGAGTCCAGAGCGCCAAAGCACCTCGTCGGTCAACAGGTTGCCAAGACCCGCCAGCCGCTGCTGATCCAACAGCCTCGCCTTCAGCGCGGCCCGGCTCGGCGAAAGCGCGGCACGGAGGCCGGCCAGATCGACGGTCCACGCATCGGGTCCGAGCCCGTCCTCGTCGGGATCGAGCGTGACGCTGCCCAGTCGGCGAGGATCGCGGATCGCCAAGCCACCGCCGTCCTCGAACATGATCTCGAATCGATCCCAGGCCGGATCGTTTCGGCCACTCGAGTACTCCAGTTTCTCGATCGTCGCGGCGCCATCGACCAAGAGTCGGCCGGTCATGCCGAAACGCATTCCCAGCGTCGGGCCGTGCCGCAGATCGACGAGCAGGAGCTTCCCGCGTCGTCGGGTGCCGTCTACGACTCGGCCCACGAGAATCGTCGCCAGGGCGCGGTGGTCGGCATTCTTCACGTACTGCGGGTCGTGCGGATGGACGTCCGAAATCGTCCGCCCAACGGTGCGATCGGCATCTCGCCGATACATCTCGATCTCGAGCAGCTCCGGCACCGCGGCGGCTAGTCGAACTCGGCGAGAAAGGCCGCCATCGATGGCGCTATGGCGTCGGCTTCGAGCAGGAACCCGTCGTGGCCCTTGATCGATTCGATCACGTGATAGTCGCAGCGATTGCCGGCCGCTCGAATGCCGTCGACGAGTTCAGCCTGCAGGTACGGCGGGTACAAGATGTCGGAGTCGATCGAGTACATCACGGTGGGAACGTTCACCCGGGCGAGGGCATCTTTGCTGCAGTTTCGACCGCGGCAAATGTCGTGCAGGTCCATCGCCCGATTCAGCACCAGGTACGAATTGGCGTCGAAGCGGCGAGCCAACTTCTGTCCGTTGTGGTCGAGATACCCCTCGACCTCGAAGCGGCTCCACAGCCCGAATGCGTCGAGTGGATCGATGACCTCGCGACCGAACCGTTGCGCCATCACGGCATCGGTGCGGTACGAGATCATGGCGATCTGTCGCGCCAGCGCCACGCCCGCATGCGGACCGTCACCGGGCTTTGCGTCGTAGTAGTGCCCGCCGCGATACCTGGGGTCGAGCAGGATGGCCACACGCTCGACGGCGCTCCACGCGATCTGTGCCGGCGTCGCCGCGGCCGCAGTTGCCATCAAGATGAGCGACCGCAGTCGGTCGGGGAACATGATCGCCCACTCGAGCGCCTGCATGCCGCCCATCGACCCACCCACAACGGCGTGCCAACTCGTGATTCCCAGATGGTCGGCCAGCAGTTCCTGGCTCCGGACGATGTCCCGGATGGACACCACGGGACAGTCGGGGCCGTAGTAGTCGTCGGTGGCGGGGTTGATCGAAGTGGGCCCGGTGCTGCCCTGGCACCCACCGAGCACGTTGGCACACACCACGAAGTACCGATCGGTATCGATCACCCGACCCGACCCGATGAAGCCGTTCCACCAACCGTCGGTGGCGTGGCCGGGGCCGATGCTGCCCTTGGCGTGTGAGTCGCCGGTGAGCGCGTGGCACACGAGTACGGCGTTGGACCCGTCGGCGTTGAGTGTTCCCCAGGTTTCATACGCCAATCGGGCGCCGTGAAGGTGCCCGCCGTACTGCAGCGCAAACGGTCGGTCGGGCGGAAAGTCGAACCACTGACGTTCGCCTTCCGGGTCGCCGACCCGCCATCCGCCGGTTACCGGGAGGTCGGGCGGCAGGCGCTGCGCGAGCACGTCGGAGATCGGAAGGTCGTCATTTGCAGCCATCACACCTCCCCAGTCTCGCGCCGTCCGTGAATCCCGACTCAACCGATCAAGATACCCGTGTCGCTGCGACCCTCCCCCATCGATTACCCACGGCCGCGCCGACGACGCTACGCCGATGGTCCGGCGCCCGCAGAAAAAGCCGTGGCAACCCGACGATCGGTGCCCTCGCTGCGACCACCGAACCACGCCAAAAGGTTGGTATCGGTGGTGCCATACGCGGCGTTCATCGTGGCGCGCAACTGCGCCATCGCTTCGTCCCACTCTGCGAACGTGCTCGCTTCCGACGCGCGTTTTGCCATTCGTGCACCCCGGTCCCACGCGTGTTGGTCGTTCGGGAGCGGCAGGCCGGCAAACTCGCGCGCAGCAAGCTTCAACGCTCGCACCGACCGGGCCGAACCGATGGACCGACTCGCCGCCACCGCTGTGATCCACGGAGACGACAGCGCGGCGGCAACGTGCCACAACCGCTCGGGATCGACCACCAGCGCAACCACAGGAGTCAACGGCACCATCGTTCCGGACGCATCCACGATGACCTCGAGTGTCGCGCTCTGCGTGGCGACAAGCAGCTTTGGCACCGACAGTCGTTGAATCCAGGCCCCGACGGACGGATTGACGGCCGCTACCGCGTCGGCGGTCACCACCGGTGAGCGCCAGGACGTGCCGCCGATCTTCGTCGGTCGTTCACCCCAGTAGGGCTTCAGCGGGTCGATCCCGCCGACCGAGACCACCCGCAACTCGTCGGGTGCTCCAGTGGACTCCGCCACCACCTCCGATACCGCGTAGTACTCATCACGAAAGCCGGCGGTCGCCGCGACGGAGGAGCCGAACGTTTCGCGAGCGGACGACGGCGTCTCGACAACCTCTGGCATGCCGACCATCGGTGCCGCCAGTGGCGCCCAGGGCATGCCCGGAAGCAGCGGGGGTCCGTCCGAAACCGGAACCACGTCGACACCGCCGTACCGCTGAACCGGCCGGGCGGTTCCTCCGCGTTCGACCACAACGCCGCACACGTTCACCGCGGCCTCAAAGGCATCGGTGGCGACCCACAAGGCTCGAAGCGCACCGGATTCGACGACGGCTTCGCGCACCGCACCGGCGTCGCGTGCGGCCAGCAGCGAAAGTGGTTGCACCAAAACGATGCGGCCGCCCTCACCCACCCAGTCGAGCGCCGACCGCAGGAACAGCGCGGCGGTATCGGTGTATGCCGAAACCGCCGGACCAAACCGACGGCGCAACGCCGCCGTCTGCTCGGCGCGGCGAGCGGTTCCCCGCCCGAGTTGGTTGAGGAAAGGTGGATTGCCGACGATCCAGTCGAATCGCTGCTCGGGCCAGGGATCGTCGTTGAGCGAATCCGCAACCACGATGTTGCCGCCGGGGATCGGCGTGCCCGCCCACAAGCTCAACGTCGTACGCGCAACGGCAACCGCGAGCGGATCGATGTCGGCACCGTGAAGGTTCGCAGCGATGTCGGCCCGGTCGCCGCCCCGCTCCGCCAGCAAGGTTGCGGCGGCCAACAGGAAGGTTCCGCCGCCGACCGTGGGGTCACACACCGATGCCGGCCCCGACCAACCGCGTGTACCGACGTCGATCAACCGTTCCGCCAAAGCCATCGGGGTGTAGTGCATACCCCGGTCGTGTCGGTCTTGGGCACCTTCGATCCATTCGTGCGCCCGCGCCAGCACGTCGAGTCCGGCGTCGGATGGGAGCGACAACGGGACGGGTGCAATATCGTCACCGGCGCGTACATGCGGGTCGATCAGTTCGAGCGATGCGCCCCGTGCGGCGGCCAACGCCTGCGCCAACGACGACAGGACATCTCTGGGCGCGACCGCCGCGCCACCGAGTTGCTCAGCCAGCCAACGCACGCTTTCGAGTCTAGGTCACCGACGGCCCGCTCTAGGCGGCCGGAAAGACGCGTACGCGAATGTGGCCGGGTGCGGTATTGCCGCCGCCGATGACCAAGAGGTTCACCGCCCAGTCCGTCGCGGCAGGGCCCGACGCCCGATCGAGACCGATCTCCACCTCGATCGTCTCACCCGGGCGGAGGCGCCCATCGGTGGCCGAGAGGCGCAGGCCAGAACCGGCGCCCACCGAAACCTGCCAATCGGCTTCGCCACCGCCCTCGTTGACCAGCCGAAGTCTCTCGGATGTCGAACCCCTGAGAAAGGAGATTTCGTCGGTCTCGACGACGATCCGCCCCGGGTACTCCGGAACCGTTGCGTCGATCGGCGGCGGGGGCACCGTCGGCAAGGCCGGCGAGTCGGCCGTGGTGGGCGGGTTGGAGAGCCCCGACCGAGTTGTTGGCGGTGACGCGGTGTCGCCCATCGGCAATGAGCCATCCGGGCCAGAAGAGCCCGTGCCGTCCGTCGAAGGATCCTGGGCGACCGAGTCACCCGAGTCACGGGTTCCCAGTATCGACAGGGCACCGAATCCGAGCAGCAGCAAGGCGACGACGGCCATCACCGCGAGCGGGGCGACGCGTTTGCTGCGTCGGTGCTCGGGACTCGCAGACGTTACTGTCCCCGAAACCGGGACCGGGATCCTTGGTTTGCGGTCGATCGGCGGTTCGATCTGGACGCCACCGCTGCCGAATCGTCCCGATCCGGAGGGATTCTTGGACGCGTCAACCGTGCCTTGTGGTCTGCCCATAGGCATCTCGGGGTCCAACGCATCGTCCTCACGCACGGTCTCCCAATCGGCGCACGGGGACCGGATTCAAGCAATCAGCCAGGTCAGAACGCTCGATCGCGTGACCTGACGGGCGTAACTCATTCCGACGGTCAGGCGTCTGCTTCGGCTACCGGGTCCCAGGTGTCGAGACGGGTGAGCCGCTCGTCATTGGAGAACATTTCGACGATGGGCTGTTTGACGCGCACGCGCTTCATGAGCCGCTTGATGTCGAGCTCTTCGTTCCACAACATGAGGCTGACCACGACGCCGGACGACCCGGCCCGAGCGGTTCGTCCCGAACGGTGGAGGTACGCCTTGTGATCCTGCGGCGGGTCGTAGTGAATGACCACATCGACCTCGTCGATGTGAATACCGCGGGCCGCGACGTCGGTCGCTACGAGCGCCTGGATCTTGTCCTCGCCGAAGTCGGCCAACGCTCGTTCACGAGCGGACTGACGGAGATCGCCGTGAATCGCCGCCGCCTTGACACCTTGGGCGATGAGCTTGTCGACCAGTTTGTCGGCTCCCCACTTGGTACGGGTGAACATGATGGTGCGACGCGTGTTCTTGGCGATCGCAGCGGCAACCTTGGCCTTGTCCATCTCGTGTACCTGGATGAAGCGATGCGTCATCTCTTCGACGGTGACCATCTTGGACTCGATCTCGTGCATCGCGGGATCGGTCTGGTAGCGCACGATCAGCGAGTTGACCGCACCGTCGAGGGTTGCGGAGAACAACAGCGTTTGATGATCTCCCTCGACCTTGCGCAGGATCCACTCGACCTGGGGCAGGAATCCCATGTCGGCCATGCGATCGGCTTCGTCGACGACCACGTGCGCGACATCGGCGACGGACACCTCGCCGCGCTCGATGAGATCGATCATGCGGCCGGGGGTGGCGATCACGAAGTCGACTCCCTTGTCGAGACGCTTGATCTGCTTCTCGATATCGGCGCCGCCGTAGATCGCGGTGACGGTGCGGTCGAGGCTGTCGCCTAAGGCGCTCAGCTCGTCACACACCTGATTGGCGAGCTCGCGAGTGGGTACCAGGCAAATCCCGGTTGGGCGGCGGGACTCGGCCTTCGGCATGCGTTCCAGGACCGGAATGCCGAACGCAAGGGTCTTTCCGGAGCCGGTCTTGGCCTTGCCGCAGACATCCTTGCCTGCGAGCGCATCGGGAATGGTCAGCTCTTGTACCGGGAACGCCTCGGTGATTCCTCGAGAGGCCAGTGCTTGAGCGACCTCGTCGGAGACGCCCAAGTCAGAAAACGTTGTTGTCATGATGTGCTCAGCGTAACCGTCGAGGCCCCGAAGACGACGGGGCGGTCGGGCCGACCGCTGGCTCAGTCCACGCCACTCGTAAAGACCACGTGCCCATTCGCGACCGAAACACCCTCCCCGGCCAACAGCTTCGTCTGCCGCGCTTCATGGCCCGGCACGAGGCGGCCCTTGGCGTTGACGACGCGCCACCACGGAAAGCCCTCGTGGCGGCCGAGAAATCGCCCTACCGCTCTCGAAGCGCCCGGACGACCCGCCTCGGCAGCGACCTCCCCGTAGGTGACCACGTCACCGGGCTGGAGGCCCAGAAGCACGTCGGCGATCCGGTGGTCGAGCTCGGTGAACCCGCTGCGATCGTCCGGGCCACCCACAGCGACGACGATCAGGCGACCGCGTGCAACCGCACCACGTCGAGTGGTTCGGCAAAACCGCGGATCTGTTTTGCACCGATGCTGATGGCCTCGGTGTTGACCAGCAGCGGCGACGACATGAGCGAGGCCGGAGCGAGCACTTCGTGCGGATTGGCCAGATCACACAGCCGCGCCGCGAGGTTGACCGCGCTTCCGATGTAATCGTCGCCCTCGAACAGGATGACCGGCCCACGGGCGATCCCGGCGCGAAGCGGCAGTTGCAGCCCGTGCTCGTCGATGAGCCGTTCGATGTCGATGATGCCCTCGACGAGGGACTCGAGGTCGACCGCAACCAACATTGCGCCGTCGCCGAGCCACTTCGCAACCCGCACGCCTCTGCTGGAGGTGACGTTTCGGACGTCGGTCCGGAATCGAGCCAGGAGAGCGATGGCCTCGGCGTCGCCTTGACTGTCGGTGAACGAGGTGAATCCCGACAGGTCGATAAAGGCAAAAGTGCGATCGACCCGAGTGATGTCGGGCGCGGGGTCGGGTTCGGTCACGGTGGGCAGGGTACCCGGTCGGAGGTCGGCACTAGGCTTTGCGGGGTGAACCCGTTGCGAGCGATCGAACAGTGGCCGGTGCCAACCGCTGCGGCCGCCGCTCGCGGTCCCGATGGCACGGTGATCCAAACCGGTGACACCGCCGCTCCGTTCGCGATCGCTTCGCTGACCAAACCGATCAGCACGGTCGCCATCCTGGTCGCCGTCGAGGAAGGATCGGTTTCCCTCGACGATCCGTGCGGGCTGCCGGGCGCAACCCTGCGCGACCTGCTGGCCCACTGCGGCGGCTACGCGTTCGACAGCCACGAGCAGCTCGCCGAGCCGCGAACCCGACGGATCTATTCCAACACCGGCATCGAGGTGGCCGCCGCCCATGTGGCCGATTCCACCGGCTTTGCGTTCGAGCAGTACGTCCGCGAAGCGGTGCTCGAACCATTGGGACTGCACTCGACAACGCTCACCGGTAGCCCTGCTGCCGGGGCGGATTCTTCTGTCGACGACCTGTTGCGCCTCATCCGCGCCGTGCTCGGCGGCGAGCTGCTCGCCTTTTCGACCGCCGCGGTGATGACCACCATTTTCCTACCGGAACTCGACGGCGTGTTACCCGGTTTCGGGACGCAACGTCCGAATCCGTGGGGACTCGGGGTCGAGATTCGCGGCTCCAAATCGCCGCACTGGACCAGCCCGGACAACAGCGCACGGACCTGGGGCCACTTTGGCGGGGCGGGGACGATGATGTGGCACGACCCCGACGCCGACGTCTCGCTCGTCGCCTTGACCGACCGGCCGTTCGGCGAGTGGGCACTCCCCCTCTGGCCCCAACTCGGCACCGCAGTCCTCGCCCACTTCGCCTAACCCAACCCGGCTGGGTTGACATCTCGGTCGGCCCGGTCAACCCTTGTGTAGGCGACGGAGGACGGGCTTGCGGTGCACATCATGACAACCGAGAGAATTCGACCGCGTATTCGACCGCGCAGCCGACACGCGATCGTGCTTGGATTCGGCGTGATCATGTTGGCCGCGTGCACGCCGCCAACAGCCGAGCAGGTGTTCGTCGTCGACACGGTCGTCGACGCCGTCGATGCCAACGTCGGCGATGGCGTATGCGAAACCGCCGGAGGAAGCTGCTCCCTTCGCGCTGCGGTCATGGAAGGCAACGCCGATGCCAACATCACCGAGGTGCAACTGAGTGCCGACGCCACCTACGTGCTCGCCTTGCCCGGTCCGGGCGAAGACGCCAGCGCGACCGGCGACCTCGACCTGACCGAGCGGACCTACCTTCGGGCCCCGCCCGGCGCCACGGCCACGATCGAAGCGGACGGCACCGATCGCATCATCGATGTCATCGACGGCGACTTCCATTACCTCGAAGGCCTCCGACTGAGCGATGGCGCGGCCCCCGGCGATGGCGGCGCAATCCTCGTTCGCTCGGGATTGGTCGGCGTAGAGGACGTCTATGCGTTCGACAACGCCGCCGGCGGCCGCGGCGGGGCGATCGCTGCGGTGGGCGGGCGCATTTGGATCGAGAACACCACCATTGCGAACAACACCGCCGCCGCGGCCGGTGGCGGCATCTATGCCGAAGGGCTCACCTGGCTCGACCAAGTGACCGTCGACAACAACAGCGGCGTCGACAACTCGCAGGTGACCGGCTCGGGCAGCGCCGACGTCCGGTCGTACTCGTCCACCATTTCCGGCTCGTCGGTTGCCGGCTCGTCGGTTGCACTGTCGCTCACGGCGGGTACGGCCAATCTCACCAACACCATTCTGGCCGGGTCGCCCGCGTGCGCAATCGCTCCAGCCGGCAACGTCATCAGCCACGGCGGCAACATCGCCACCGACGGCACGTGCGGTTTGGGTGCCGGCGATCAATCAGCGACCGCACCGATGCTGCACCCGCTCGCCGACAATGGTGGCCCCGCCCCCACCCGCCTTCCCGCAATCGGGTCGTCGGCGATCGATGCAATCGCACTCGGATCCGACCGATGCGTCGCCCCGGTTCCCGACGATGCCCGCGGTCAACCCCGGGCGATCGGTGCCGGCTGCGACGCTGGAGCGATCGAAGTGCAACCGGGTGAGTCCACGGGCATCGATTGCACCGCGCCGCCAACGCTCGGCCCCGGGGCGCAGTTGCAGCACTGTGACCTCGCCGACCTCGTCGCGCCGTTCGTCAACCTGTCGGGGGCCAACCTCAGCGCAGCGATCGTCAGCGACGCCGTGTTGACCAATGCCAACCTGGCCGGCGCCATCGCTGTCGACGCCGACTTCACCAGCTCCTATCTGACCGGCGCCACGTTGATCGGCGCCGACCTGTCGGGCGCTGACTTCAGCGACGCCGATTTGGAAGGTGCCAATCTGTCCGGGGCGACGCTCACCGGCACCATCTGGGCGGCCACCATCTGCCCGGACGGCAGCGACAGCGACGACAACGGCGGAACCTGCGCCAACAACCTCTAGCGCTCGCGCACTACTCGTCGGCCCCGCCGCTATCGGCCCCGTCGTTCTCGAAATGGACCCGGTCCGAGTCGGCCTCGTCGAGCGGGTAGGACTCTTCGTCTTCCTCGCCGTCGTTGCGGCGACCGCTCCAGACGAGGGCAAACAGGG
>CBESNZ010000024.1:0-16389 GCA_965531045.1 uncultured Acidimicrobiales bacterium | reverse complement strand
CGTGGATCCGGTGATCTTGGACAGCGCACGCAAACACGGCATCCGCGACGACGACATGATGCACGCCTACCGACACCCGATCAGAGTCTTCGAACACGACGGACTCACCATGCTCATCGGACCCGACCAAGCCGCTCGAATCCTCGAGATCGGCGTTGTAGATGCCGAGGGAGTCGAGTTCATCGTTCACGCCATGGCGGCCCGACCCAAGTACCTGGAGACATGACAATGCCCCGCACGATCCAAGAAATCCTCGACCACGCCGACGAACTCGCCCAACGATTCGAGGACTACGAACCCCAACCCGACGACGAGCGGCCCGTTGAGGAATACCTCCTCGAGAGAGCCGCCATCGCCCGAGCCCGTGGGGAACGCCAGGTCGTCGACGCTGTCGCCGCCGCCCGGGCCAAGGGCCTCTCCTGGCAGCGCATCGGGGAACTACTTGGCACCTCAGCCCAAGCCGCCCAACAGCGATACGGAAGTGTCGTCGAAGCCAACTGACCCGCCCGCACGAAGGCCGCTGGATTGATGAGCGACGCATTGAGTATCTCGACGTGGTCGAAGCGTCGTCAACACTGGTCGCGGGCCGACAACGACCCGCTACCGCAGCACAACCTGCCTACGTCGCTGCACATGGAACTGACAGTGAGCGGCGGCGTCCGACAACCATGACGAAGTTGATTGCACCCGCCCTCGCCCTGCTGCGGTTTCAGCGTAGGCTGAGGACAGTTCGCTCTCGCCCAGGTCGCTCCGAACCCTGGTTGCGTGTTGACCCCGCCAGGAGGCTTGACGTGTGCCGTGCTTGTTCAGTGCCCAACCGGCGACGACCTGGTCCAATCCGAAAACGCCACGGTGATGAGCGGGAGTTGGCCGACTGTGAGTGACGAAGACCGGCCTCAGACAACGGTCCCGAGCCAAAGTCAACATCGAGGCGACCCGGCGAACAACGAGGACGAGACCACTCCCGACACATTGTTCGGTTTGTCGTTCGATTCCCTCAGCCGCGCGCAGCAGTTCATGCTCGCCATCAACGGTTTGGCCAGTGACCACAAGCTGCGCCTGGCCGATGCCGTGTTGGTCGTCAAGGATGACGATCAACATGTTCGTGTCCGTGAAACGATCGATCCCCAGCCGGGTCGATCAGCGCTCACCGGCGCGATGTGGACCGGACTGTTGGGACTGATCGTGGGAGGGCCGCTTGGCTGGATCGCCGGACTCGGCGTCGGTGCGGGTGTCGGTGCAGGCGCGGCGAAGGTGATCGATCTCGGGATTCCCGACGAATGGGTCACCTGGTTCAAGGACGCTGTTGATCCTGGTACCGCAACGGTCTTGGTGCTCGCCAGCGCCATCGACCAACGAGCGCTGCGCGCCGAAGTCGATCGCTTCCCGAACGTGCGACTCGTCCACACCACGATCCGCACCGAAGCTTTCGCCCAGCTGCGCTTGGCGCTCGACGACGAAGCGTAGCGAGGCGCCTGTCGACTATGGCGCCGTCGCCACGTACTGACGCGCCCTAATCGACGGTCTCGTGTGAGGCTCAGGAGTTGTGTTCTGCGTGGCTGCCGTGGTTGCTGGATGGCTTCGGGATCGGAAGGTGGAGAGCTTCGAGTACCTGAGGTCGCTTCGATTCTTCGATTGCGTCAAGAAGCTGCCCGACCCGTTGGGCTCACGCTGCACTCTTCGATCATGCGCATCAGAGAACTCGTCGACGCCATTGAACCTCTCCGCTTCTTCCGCGACGACCAAGCCACCACTTCGCGCCGACTTCGTGCCCCCGGCGTGCCCTGAGCAACGGAAAACAACGGCATGCAGCGGGCCGAAGCTTCGACTCAGCCGCCGGGCAGCGAAGGAACGAACCACGGGTCGTTGGTTTCAAAGTGGTCGGCCCTTCGGACCTTTCGGTACGCGTCGAGCAGGTCACCAACCTGGTTTGGCAAGCTGCCGTGGAGCAACACTCCGTCGGCCCCTGCATCGAATTAGTCGTTGAGGCGTTTTGCGCAGTGCTCGGCGCTCCCCAACGCGGCTGCCTCCGGCATCCAGTGATCCGGGAAGAGTGCGGTTACCTCGGCGGTCTCGTACCGAGTGAATCCTTGGTCGGCCGACTTGCCCTCCGCAAACAGTGGGTGGTCTCGGACCTGCTGTAGCACAGACGCATCCCACCCGTTGGTGCGGCACACCAACTCTCCGAGGCTCTGCGAATGCACGTACGTCAACAGCCGAGCGGGGCCGATTGCCCGTGTTTCGTCCTCGGTCTGGTTCGCAGCAGTAACCAACGTTGCCCACACCTTGCAGGCGCGAGGGTCGCGGCCGGCTTCCGCGGCCGCACCGCGAACGATGACGCTCGCGTCGGCGACGGCCTGATCGGTAAGGAAAGGGTGGAGGAGCACGCCGTCATAGTGACGACCCGCCAACGCCAAGGTCTTCGGGCCGACGGCTCCGAGCAGCAAGGGCGGAGCGTTGCGAGGAGACTCGTTCATCCGCAGCAGCGGAAAAGTGCCCAGTGAGTTTTCGCCCGAAAAGGACTGGCCGTTCCACAGGAGCCGGAGTAATCTCGGGCACTTCTGACAGACCCTGGAGGCTCGCTCGCTGTGTCCCGTAGATGTTGTACAGCCCGTCAAAACCCCGAGCGAACCCCATCGCGAACCGATTGTTGGACAGGTGGCTCATCGTTGCTCCGAACGAGCAAAGCTCCATCGGGTGATGCGTCGGATAGTTCATCAAGCCCGTGGCTATCTTGATGCTGCTCGTTGTCGCGGCCGCTGCACCACAGAGCACTTCAACGTTCTTGAAGTCGTAGCGCTCAGCGGGCCAAACCGATCCAATACCCAACTCTTCAGCGAGGGGAGCTTCCGTCAGCGTTCGTTGCGGGTCATTGATGCGTCCTGGCAGCGTGTAGATCCCTATTTCCGGAAACTCCTGGGCCTCGTGATGCTCCTCGTCTCAGGCCGCGACGCGCGGCTCCAGTACGTCATATCCCACTACGGAGAGCTCGCACACATCGACCGTCGGCAAGGGCTCGAGCCCTGCCGCTATATTCGCCACCATGCCCGAATCGCGTTCCGAAGAGCCTGGTCACCCCGACTTCCCCACCCGCTCGAGCCGCGATCGCGGCCAACTGCACTCGCTCCTCACCGAGTGGTTGGTGCAACAGTTGGGCCCAGGGGCAGAGGTCGAAGTCGGCGAGGTCACTAGCCCCGGTGGCAATGGCATGACCAACGAGACGCTGCTGTTCGACGCAACATGGAATGGGTCCACGCACGCGCTCGCGGCCCGCATTGCGCCCGGAGAGAGCGACGTACCCGTCTTCCCGTACTTCGACCTCGAGCTGCAGTACCGCGTGATGGAAATCGTCGGCGCTCGAAGCGATGTCCCCGTCCCCACTACCCGCTGGTACGAACCCGACACCCGCCACTTCGGAGCCCCGTTCTTTGTCATGGACCGCGTCAGCGGCCGCGTCCCTTCCGACATCCCGCCCTACCTGATGGATGGTTGGCTTGTGGAGGCGACAGCCGAAGAGCAACGCACTCTCCAAGACGCAAGTGTCAAAATGCTCGCCGATCTGCACGGCATCCATCTCGGCGACCTCGACACCACGTTCCTCGAGTCGCCGGCCGAGGGGGCCACATCGCTCGCCCGGCACGTGAACAACCAACGGGCGTACTACGAGTGGTCGCGCAATGGCCGGGTGCACCCCATCATCGAGGGGGCATTCGACTGGCTCGATTCTCATTGGCCAGCTGATGAAGGACCTACCGTCATCAGCTGGGGCGATAGCCGACTGGGCAACATCATGTATGCCACCAATGGATTCGAACCCGTCGCTGCGTTCGACTGGGAGATGGCCGCGCTCGCTCCTCAGGAGACCGACATCGGGTGGATGATGTTCATGCACACGTTCTTCCAAGAGATCGCCAACGCGCTCGGGGTCCCCGGCATGCCCCACTTCCTTCGCCGCGACGACATCGTCAAGACATACGAGTCGCTCTCCGGACGGCCCGTGCAGAACCTTGCGTGGTTCGAGGTCTACGCAGCGGTGCGCCACGCAATCATCATGACCATGGTGAACGAGCGGTCGGTGCATTTCGGCGAGTCCGAATGGCCCGACGATGTGGACTCAGTGATCCCGCACCGCCATGTACTCGAACAGATGCTCGCCGGAACCTGGTGGGACTGAATAAGACCAAGCGCTTCGCGGATTTCGTGCCCCCTGCGTGCCCCAAGCAACGGAAATCCACAGTAAATGGCGGTCACAACCGGGGTATCAGAATCGCCTGCGATCCCGATGGTTGCCACGGTTTCGGCGGAATCGCACCACCCCTCGGGGCTGCTTTAGGAGCAGGGGGTCGGGAGTTCAAATCTCCCCATCCAGACAAGGTCGGAGCACTGCAATAGAGCACACCGCTGATCCTCGGCGAGAATCGGCTGCATGGCGATGACCACTCCTCCACCGATCCCACGATTGCCGGCTGACTACAACGAGGCCGAGTTGCAGGGCGCGCTCACCGAAGCTGGCTGTTGCGTGATCGAAGGGGCGGTCAGCGGCGACGTCATGGACGCCGTGGCTGCCGACATGGCCCCACACCTCGAAGCCACACCCCGAGGCGACACCGACTTCGCCGGCGTCGGCACTCGCCGCACCGGCCTGGCGGTGAGCCATTCAGCGACCTATCGCGACCACCTCGCCCGACACCGAGCTGTTCTGGCCGCGGGTGAACATCTCTTGGGCCATGCCCACGCATGGAACCTCTCGTTTGCCCACTACTTCGAACTCTTCCCCGGCGAGCCCCAGCAGTACCTCCACCGCGACGTCTGGAAGTACGGGGCTCCCCCGTTCGGCGTCGAGGTCGATGTGAATGTGTTGTGGGCGGTTACCGACTTTACCGAGGACAACGGCGCCACCCGCCTCATTCCAGGCAGCCACCTGTGGCCCGACGATCGTCGGGCCGAACCTGGCGAGGACGTCCCTGCCATTGCGCCGAAGGGATCGATGGTGCTGTACACCGGCAACGTCTTCCACGGTGGAGGCGCCAACGTCGGGGAGACCGTACGTCTTGCGCTCAACGCGCAGCACTCGGTGGGCTGGCTGAGCCAAACCGAGCTGCTCCTGCTCGAGTATCCACCGGCAATCGCCGCCGCCTGGGACGACGACCTCATCCGTTTCATCGGCTATCAGCGAAGCGGCCCCGCACTCGGCCATTGGCGCACTACCGAAGACCCGTTCGTTTCGATCGAGGAATACCGCGCCGCCAACCCCCTCAACTCAGAAAGCCACAACGTATGAAGTTCGCATGGGGCTACCCCTTCCTGTCCTGCCCGCCCATCGACGAGTTCCTCACCGCTGCCTCGATGGTCGAGTTGGCCCAGGCTGCCGAGACCAACCGGTTCGGCGCCGTCTTTGTCACCGAACACCCGGCGCCGGTCGAACAGTGGCGAGCCTCGGGTGGCCACGACGCACTCGATCCGTTTGTTGCGCTCGCCTTCGCTGCTGCGGTCACCACCAAGCTCAAGGTCCTCACGGACCTGACGGTTGTTCCATACCGCAATCCCTTCATGTTGGCGAAGGCGGTGGCCACCCTCGACCGTCTGTCGGGCGGTCGGATGATCCTGGGCATGGGTACCGGTTACCTCAAGGGTGAGTACAGCGCCGTCGGTGTCGACTTCGACGAGCGCAACGCGCTCTTCGACGAGTCGATCGAAGTGATGAAGCTGGCTTGGACCGGCGAACCCGTCACCTATGAGGGCATCCACTTCTCGGCGGTCGACAACACCTGTCAGCCAACCCCGGCATCGACGCCGCATCCACCGATGTGGCTGGGCGGCAATTCGAAGCTCACCCGACGACGCGTCGCCGAATGGGCCCAGGGCTGGATGCCGTTGCCAAACCCCCGGGCCCTCGCGGCCCGGCGTCGCTCACCCGCACTCGAAACCGCTGACGAACTCCGCGAGATGTTGGCCTACATCCACGACCACGCCGCCACCGTTGGTCGCACTGAACCATTCGATGTGATGTTCATGTCCTTCCAGGGTGGCGCTCCCGGCACCCCCGAGTGGAACCCACAGCAACACCTCGAGTCCATCCACGAGCTCGCCGACACCGGCGTGACCTGGCTCGCCGCCAACGCGTCGGGCCGCACTCGAAGCGAAGCCCTCGACAACATGGCGCAGTACAGCGAAGAAATCGTCGCCACGTTCGACGACGCCTAGAAGACGCAGAGGCACGACTACCCCTACGCGCCGGCTCGGTTGTCCGGTCTCGATTGTTCAGTCTCGGTTGTTCACTCTCGGGCGTTTCTAGAGGCCGGCGGCGTCGAGCACGCGTTGGGTGGCTTCGAAAGCAGTGCGGGCAGCAGCATCTGGACTGAGACCGGAGAGCGCGTCGCCGAACACCTCGATGCCAATGGGCGGGAGCGGGCCCCGGGCGGCCAGGTCGGTGAGCTGGCCGGCGAGCGCAGCGTGACCATCGCCCGGCAACAGCCGTTGGTGCATGCACTCGTCGCGTACGTTGGGCCATGGCTCGGCCAGCGTGTCGGCGAGTTGGATACCGAAGAGCGATTCGGTGCCGACTCCGGGGTCGAGCTTTCCACCGTCGGGCCCCCGAGTGTGATGCCACAGATCGAGCAGCACTCCCCCGTTGGCCCGGCCGGCGCTGGCGACGATGGCCAATGCGTCGGTGACCCGGCCGAGGCTCGACCACGAGAACGGTTCGATGTGAACCAGGATGTCGTCGGCTGCGGCCGCGTCGCACAACGTCGAGAAGGCCTCGACAGCCGCTGTGACCTGTGTTTCATCGCCGGGGTCGTACGGCTCGGTCTCGACAACGGTGACCGAGCGAGCATGCAGCGCTCGAGCGATCGTGAGGGCATCGTCGAAGAGTTCCGGGCGTCGGAGCGAGATGGCGACGCCGTCGACCTCGGCCACCCCCAGGTCGAGCTCCATAAGCAGTGTCGGGAAATCGACACCGGCCTGGACGCCGGTCCAATATTCTTGGCCGTACACCGACACCAGGTCGAACCCGGCGCTGGCTGCAGCGCGAAACTTGGCGTCCAGCGGCACCGTTCCCAGCGAGCCGCTACACAGCACCAGCGGCGGCCGGGTCACAGGTTGGCGGGTCGATTCACAAAACGCCCGGCGTCGGGGCTGAAGAACCATCCACCTCCGGCCTTCGTGCCCCCGTCGACGGGGACGTTGTGTCCAGTGACATAGGCCGACATGTCCGAGGCCAGGAAGAGCGCGACCCGGGCCTGGTCCCGGGGCCAACCGAGGCGACCAACGGGGGCCCACGACGGCCAGAGATGGGCCGATTCTTCGTAGCCGCTGATGTAATCGACCTGGCGGCTCTGGGTGAGGTCGACACCGATGCCATTGGCTCGAATGCCCTCGCGTCCGTACCCGGCCGCCAACGAGGTGGTGAAGTGCGCAACCGCTGCTTTCATCGACGAGTACACGGGCTCGCCGGGGAAGCCACGCATGCCTTCGACCGAGTGCACGTTCACGATCGATCCGCCGCCCCGCTCGATCATCGGCGTGAGGAATGCCTGGGTGACGGCGAAGACGTGCCACAGATTGATCCGGTACATGGCCTCCCACGAGTCGGGGTTCGAGTCGTGGAACCGCACCAGGGGGCGATAATCGCCGACGTTGTTGACCAGCACATCGATGCCGCCGTGGGTGTCGAGTACCGAGGCGCGGAGTTCGGCCACACCATCTTCGGTCCGCACATCGACCACGTGTGCCCGGGCCGATCCGCCCGCCGCCGTGATTGCGTCAACGGTTGCCGTGGCCCGGTCGGGGTCGATTTCGGCGATCTCGACGGTGGCGCCGTGTTCGGCGAACAGCTCGGCGACGGCGCCGCCGATGCCATCGGAACCTCCACCGGTGATGACCGCGACTTTGCCGTCGAGTAGCCGGTTCCAGTCGTCGATGTTCGGGACGTCAGTGGGGTCAGTGGTCATGGCGCAGCGCTTTCTGTGTCGATCATGGCGATGTCGATCGCGGCGATGTCGATCATGGTGCCGTTGGAGTCGGACGACGCTCGGATGGCATCGATGACCCGTTGGGTGGCGAGACCGTCCGCAAACGTCGGCGTCGCAGGGGCTCCGTTTGGCACCGGCGTGCCGTTGATTTCGTCACGCAATCGCTCGGCGAGACGGACGAAGAGCGGCAGCTCGAATGCCGTGTAGGCGTGTTTCGGGTCGCTTGCGTCGTAGTCGGGGGCCGGTGGTGGGATGAGGTCGGAGGGCACATCGAGTTGCGTTGATGCGCCCCCGGTCGAGATGTAGGCAGCGCCCTTGTCGAGCCATACCGACCCCTCGCTGCCGATGACCTTGCACACCGAAACACCCTCGCCGCGGGCTGCCGAGCAATGTTGCATCGAGATGTTCACTCCACCGGCGGTGTGCATGAGTGCGGCGTAGGTGTCGTCGGCGCCACCGTCGAGGGCACCGACCTGTTGCACCCGGCCGCTCACCGTCGCTATTGGACCGAGCCAGGTGAGGAGTCGATCGAGTATGTGCACACCGGCGGCATTGAGGATGCCGCCACCGGCGGACGCGTCGGCCCACCAGTTCTCGTTGAACGCGGTGGGCAATCCGTCGGCGACCAGACCGCTGTGGCTGACGAAGGTTGCCGCCCGAGGTTCACCGATGTCGCCATTCGCGATCGTGCGAGCGATGAGGGCCTCGGCCGGATGCCAGCGAAACTCGAACGACACCATGGCGGTGACGCGGGCCGCTGCCGCCGCTTCGGTCATCTGTTGGGCTTCGGACAGCGACAGCGCGAAGGGTTTCTCGGCCAACACATGGCAGCCGGTCGACAGCGCTTCGAGCACGGACTCGTGATGCACGGCGGGGGGCGTCGAGATTGTGGCGATGTTGGCGCCGGCATCGTCGACGACATCGGTGATCGACGTCCCGTGCGCACCGATTCCGAACGCTGCGGCGCGCTCGGCGGTTCGTTCGGGATCTCGGCCAACAATGCCGACGACATCGATACCCGCAGCGCGCAGCGCCGGGACATGGACCCGACCACCGAACGAGGTGCCGACAACGACGGCGCGAAGTGAGGGAGTTGCCATCAGCTGGTGATCGATCCGCCGGCGAGCGGGATTGTTTGGGCGGTCATCCACGAGGCCTCTTCCGATGCGAGGTACGTGCAGAGTGCGCCGACGTCGGCCGGCGTGCCGAGCCGTCCGGTTGGTATGCCTTTGGCGAGGCTTGCGGTGACACCGGTGCCGCCGGTGTTGTCCATCAGACCGAGGGCGACACCGTTGACCGTGACCCCGGTTCGGGCCACCTCGAGGGCGACCGAGCGGAGGAACCCCGCCGCGCCGCCTTTGCCGGCGGAGTACGCCGCGACGCCGATACCGACCCCTTGGGTGCCGGCGCCTGACACGATGCCGATGACCCGGCCGTAGCCACGCTCGATCATGCCGGGCAGCACGGCGTGGGTGCAGTACATGACGCCGTGCAGGTTCACCGCGATCGCGCCGGTCCATTCGGAGGGTTCGGTCTCGGCGAATTTCTTGGGCCGCATGCCCTCAGCGCCGCCGTTCCCCGCGTTGTTCACGAGAATGTCGATGGCACGTTCGCCGAGCGCAGCGCGTACGCCGTCGAGGTCGGTGACATCGAACGGGACGGCCTCTGCCGAGTTGCCGCTGGCTTGGATTTCGCTGGCTACCGCGTTGGCCCGGTCGGGGTCGAGATCGTTGACGAGCACGTGTGCGCCCTGCGCTGCGAGTGTCTCGGCGATCCCCTTGCCCATGTTCTGGCCGGCGCCGGTAACGACTGCGGTTCTTCCGTCGAGTCTGAACAATGCATTGCCTTTCTGGGGTGCGGGACCTTTCAGGTGGTCCTGGGACGATGAAGCTGATCGACGGGGAAGTCGTCGGGTTGCCATCCGTCGACGAGGCCGTCGGAGGCGAGGGTGCGCACCGGACGATTCTCGCGGTGCAGGAACGACAGGCTGTACTCGATGCGGCCGGTGTATTCGGCCGGGTCGCCGGTGAGGAGGCCCCACGCGGCTTCGGCCATGGTGTCGATTGGTTCGACCAGGTAGTCGGAGAGGTCGACGAGGGCATCGCTACCCTCGGTGGCCACCGCGACGTCGGGGGTGAGGCAGTTGAGGGTGACGCCGGTGCCGTACAGCTCGGCGGCGGCGCCGACCGTCGCCCGATTGAGCCATGCCTTCGATCCGCCGTAAGCGGTGGCGCCGCCGATCTGGGGCGAGACCACGAACGGCGGCCCAACCAATGGATCTCCGGTCTGAGAAGTGAGATTCAGCACCGAGCCGTGACCACGTTCGAGCATCCCGGGGATGGCGGCTTGGGCGAGCAGCCACGGCGCCAGCACGTTGACCCGGAACGAGATCTCGATGCGCTTCTTCGGCATGTCGAGATACGACGGATAGAAGGCCGCCGCGGCGTTGTTGACCAGGTAGTCGATCGGTCCGAGCTCGGCTTCGGCTTCGCTGATCACGGCCTCGGCGTCGAAATTGGGATCGGACAGGTCGGCGACGATGGGGTGGGCGGTACCCCCCGCAGCACGGAGTCGTTCGACCGTCGTCGTCAGCGATCCGTTGAGATGTGAATCGGCGTCGGTGAGCGTCCGGGCGACACATGCGACGGCGCACCCTTCGGCCGCGAGACGTTGTGCGAGCCCGGCGCCGATTCCTCGGCTGGCGCCGGTGACGAGTGCGACCGGCATCAGGACACCGTGTCGAAAAGCTCGTCGACCTGTTCGCAGATGAAGCCCATGTGATCGGCGTTGAGTGCGTGGTAAATCGGAAGGGAAAGCGAACGGTCCATCATGCGATCGCAGTTTGGCAGCCCACCGGCGGGTTGGCGATGTTCGATGTTCGCAAAGGCGGGTTGGCGCAAGATGTTGCCGGTCCAAACCATGCGGGTGCTGACGCCGCGGTTGTCGAGGAACTGCTGCACCTCGTTGCGCCCGAGCGCAAAGTCGTCGTCGAGCGTGAAGCAGAACCGCATCCAGGTGGTGTCGGTGTCATCGGTGGTTTCACCGCTGGTGAGCCCGGTGCGGGAGTCGAAGTGATCGCGCAGTTTGGACCAGTTGGCCCGCCGCTGCTCATTGAAGCCGTCGAGCTTGTCGATCTGCACCACGCCATATGCGGCGCTCAGCTCGTTGGGTTCGAAGTTGTAGCCGATGGTGTCGAAGGTGAAGATCATGTCGTAGGGCGTGCCGTCGGCGAGCTCGCCAAAGCGCACGAGGCCTTCGTCCTTGTGCGTGCCGAACAGGTATTGCTCGGACCGGCGACCCCAGCGGCGCAGCGACAGGGCTTCGTTGTACAGATCGGGGTCGTCGACGCCGACCATGCCGCCGGTTCCGCCTGCGGTCATGGCGTGGGATCGGGCGAAGCTGGTGATCGAAATGTCACTTCGGGTGCCGGTGCGGGTGCCGCGTTGCCAACTGTCGAGCACGTCAGCCGAGTCCTCGATGACCATGAGGTCATGCGCATCGGCAATCGAACGGATGGCATCCCAGTCGGGGCAGTTGCCACACAGATTGGGCACGAGTATCGCCTTGGTTCGCGGGCCGATCATCGCCTCGATGCCGCCGGTGTCGAGTTGGTACGTGTTGGCGGTGATGTCGGCGAACACCGGAACGATTCCCGATTGCACCATCGGCGCGACATCGGTGGAGAAGCACAGTGGCGAGGTGATGATCTCGTCGCCGCGTTCGAGATGGCACAGATCGATGGCGAGTCGCAGTGCCGACGAACCGGAGTTGACCATGAGGCCATAGGTCTTGGACAGGAGCTCGGCGGTGCGTCGCTCGAGGGTCTCGGTGGCCTCGCCGATGTCGAGGGTGGGGTTGTTCCGCATGACGGCGATGACCGCTTCGATCTCGCGCTCGTCGCCAATTGCGCCTGATGGTGGGAGTTGCATGCGGCGACACTAGCAACGAAAAACTACGATGCATAGTTTGAGACTATGAATCGTTGCTGCGGTACCCTGGGGTCGTGGCCAGAACGACCCTTCGCCTGTCTCGAGCTTCGCTCGTCGAGATCGCCTTCGAAATTGCCGATGCGCGCGGCCTGCGTGCAGTGTCCCTGGCCAGCGTCGCTGCAGAAGCGGGCTGCAAGGCGCCGTCGCTGTACAACCACGTCGATGGACTCGACGATCTCCTCGATGAACTCTCCTTGGTCGCCACCGCAGACTTTGCTTCAGCGCTGCGCGACTCCGTGGTCGCCAAGGTCGGCGAAGACGCCGTACGGGCGTACGCCCACGCCTGGCGTTCCTACGTCACCAACAAACAAGCGTGGTACCAAGCGACGCTGCGCCCGGTACCAAATCGCCGCGACGAGCATCGTGCGGTGGCCGAGGGAATGACCATTCCCGCCGGCGCGATTCTTGCCACGCTCGGCATCCCCGATGCTCGACTCGCCGACGCGGGACGAGCGCTGCGAGCTGGTTTGCACGGCTTCTCTCACCTGGAGATGTCGCACAGCATCGGCCCTGATCCCGAAGCGAGCTTTGGGGTAGCGGTCGATGTACTGCTCGCCGGGCTTCGGTCACTCGCGGCCTAGATCGCCAGAAGCACGAATCGTCAGAAGGTCTGATCGTCAGAAGCACGGACCGTCAGAAGGTCTGAATGGCGTGATGCGTGGTCATCGCCGATCCGGCCGGACCGAGCAGCATGTGTGCTCGCAGGTTGCGCTTGTGAAAGAGGCGAACGAGTTCCTCGTCATGGGCGCCGGTTTTGTCATCGAGCACGAACGCTTCGAGCTTGGCCTCGCCCTCGCGCCACGTGTCGGGCCGAGCGCCGAGCAGCGCCTCGAGGTCGTCCAGGTCGGCAACGGCTACGGCATCGCCGATCTCGTCGCGTCGTTGCAGGTGACGGGCCAGCCGGAACAACGTGCGCAGCTCGTGCTGAAGGAACTGATCGTCGGTCGACACGTTGCGCAGCGCCCGCACCATATGAAGGTGGCCGGGCTCGGCTTCTGACACACGAGGTTCGGGCAGGTCGACGGTTGGAAGCTCGACGCCGAGCTGGTCGGCCCAAGCCTCGGTGGCGAACAGGTTGGTCTCGTAACACCACTGCAGGTTGGTCATGAGGTCGGATGCCGACGACGGGTCCTTCAGTGCGTGACTCATGGCCAGCAGGTTGGACAGCGTGAAGTGCATGTGGTGCCAGCGGATGGCGGGCAGGTCGATCGGCGTCCCCGACAGCTCTTCGTACCGGTCGTAGAGCTTGTCCATGTCGCCGTAGCCCACGATGGTGTCGCGCATACGCCACGCGGCAAGATCCATCATCGGATCGCCGATGTGACCCAGCTCGAGGTCGAGCACGGCCACGATCTTGCCGTCGGCGTGGTGAAACTGGCCCGAGTCCCAAACAACGGGCGCCTCGCGCCCTCCCGAGTCGACCGGGTTGCGACGCAACCAGCCGATGGTGAATTCGAGGAAGGGATCGGGATGTTGCTTGAGCGAGCGGTAGTGCGCCTCGTAGGTGTCGAGACCGAGCAGACCTGCACGCGACGGGTCGTCGGCGCGGCGGATACCGGCCTCGACAAACGGCTCGATGGGCAGGGCGTGGAGGCGGGCCAAGATTGCGACGTAGTCATCGACGGCCGCGTCGCGTTCTTCGTCGGCCACATCGGGGAAGTGCTCCTGGCCGGCGACCTTGTCCATCACGTAGGCGTTGGGTTCGTCGATCCAGCCGCGCACGGTTGCCACCGGGATGCCATGGTCGCCCAGGAGGCGTTGGAAGGTCATCTCGTGGTGCAACGGGAAGATGAGGGGCATGTCGGTGCGGTCGCCGCGCACCACCAACTCGTGACGTTCACCGTCGCGGTCGACGGTGGCGAACCAGACCGGACGCCAGCGGGTTTGTCGGTCGAGCGACACGACGGTGCCGCCGAATTCGGTCTCGAACCACTGCGCGATGTTGTCGTCGGCTGCGGCCAACGACGCTGGTGACATCATGATTGCAACATCCTGTTCTCCCCCCGACGCCGGGGCCCTGGGGCAGCGCACAATATCAGGGCTTTACTATGGTGCATAGTTTGGAACTATGATCGTTCATGCATCCGCCCAACATGTCTTCAACCGGGCTGATCGAGGGGGCCCCGATGAACGCAACCGACCACTACACGATTATCTCCGCCGACTGCCACGCTGGTGGAAATCACAAGCAGTATCGCGAGTACCTGTCTGCGGAGTTCCGGGACCAGTTCGACGAATGGCGTGGCGGCTACCGCAACCCCTTTCGCGACCTGCAGGACGACGGTCGCAGCCGCAACTGGGACGACGGCCGTCGGATGGACGATCTCTACGCCGACGGTGTCGTCGCCGAGGTCGTCTTCCCCAACACGGTGCCGCCCTTCTTCCCGACCGGCGTCGTCGTGGCGCCCGCGCCCTCCCCCGAAACCTTCCGTATCCGGCTCGAAGGCATCCGGGCCCACAACCGCTGGCTCGCCGATTTCGTCGGCCGTTTCCCGAAGCAACGGGCTGGCTTGGCCCAAATCCTGTTGAACGATGTGGACGAGGCCATCGCCGACGTGAAGTGGTGCCGTGACCACGACATCCGAGCGATGCTGCTTCCCGGGGTTTCGCCTGACACGCCATGGATCGAACCGTTGTCGTCGGCCGCCTACGACCCCTTGTGGGCGGTGTGTCAGGACCTCGACGTCTCGATCACCCACCACGCGGGCGGCAGCGGCATCCCCGAACTCGCCGACACCCCGTTCAAGAACCTCCTCTTCATGATGGAGAGTGGCTTCTACGCCAACCGGGCGTTCTGGCACATGATCTGGGGTGGCGTGTTCGAACGCTTCCCGAACCTCAAGCTGATCCTCACCGAGCAGGGCACCGACTGGATCAAGCCCGCGCTCGACCGCATGGAGCACTTCTACCACCTGATGAAGGATGGCCGTGTCGGCGAACTCGGCATCCCCGCCGAAGCCATTGGTTCGCTCAGCCCGCTCGAGGTGTTCAACCAAAACATCTGGATCGGCGCCAGCTTCCCTGCCCCCTCCGGCGCAGAAACCATGGCCGAATACGGCGTCGACAACTTCATGTGGGGCAGCGACTACCCCCACAACGAGGCCTGCTGGCCGTACAGTCGCGAATCGCTGCAGCGGTCGTTCTCGTCGTGGGAACCCGCCGACATGCGCAAGGTGCTCAGCGAGAACGCGGCGCACGTGTACGGATTCGACCTGGAAGCGCTCGCACCGCTGGCTGCCAAGCATGGGCCGACGGTCGCCGAGGTTGCGACACCGCTCGAAGCGATCCCAGCCGACGCGATGAGCCCCGCGTTCCAACGCGACTAGGAAACCACTCATGGCGCTGAGTCTTGGCGTCGACGTCACCAATTGGGGAGGCTGAATCAATGGAACACACAGCAGTAGCACTGAACAACATCGGGATCATCGACTTGATGATCGGGTTCCCGTTCACCCACGACAGCAAGGCCGCGGCCTATGCCCGATCGGTCAAGGGTGTCAAGGACGACGGGTCCAAGGAATTGAAGATGCCGGCGGGCTACATGTTCGACGCCCCGGACACCGTTGACGATGCCGAGGTCGACCCCATCGACGTGACCTTCACCGAGATGGACAAGTACGGCATCGAACAGGGTCTGTTCGGGCTCAGCGAGCGGAGCATCGACGCAGCTCAGCGACACCCTGGTCGGGTCAACTTCATCATCGAGGTCGACCCCAACGACATCATGGGCGCCATCGACACCGTCCGTACGGCGAACGCCGATCACAATCTCAAGGCGGTCAGCGTCTTCCCTGCGGGCTGCATGCCCCAGGTGCCCGTCAACGATCCGAAGATGTACGCCCTCTACGCGACGGCCGTCGAGCTGGACATTCCCGTCGTCGTCAACGCCGGAATCGCAGGCCCCCGCCTCCCCAGCGCCTGTCAGCACGTCGAGCTGTTCGATCCGGTCTGCTACGACTTCCCCGATCTCAAGCTCGTCATGCGTCACGGCGCCGAGCCGTGGGAAGCGTTGGCGGTCAAGCTGATGCTGAAGTGGCCCAATCTGTATTACATGACCTCGGCCTTCGCCCCGAAGTACTACCCGAAAGCCATCATCGACTACGCCAACAGTCGCGGCAGCGACAAGATCATGTACGCCGGCTACTTCCCAGCGGGGCTCACGGTCGAGCGGATCATGACCGAGTTGCCCCAGGTGCCGCTGCGGGACCACGTCTGGCCGAAGTTCCTTCGCGACAACGCAATGCGGGTGTTCAACATCGATCCGGTGGGGGCGGCATGACCCAACAGAGCCCCGTCGCCACGGCTCGGGTCCGGGCGATCGCCGAACGCGTCAAACGGCAACGGCGCAAATGCGGCCTCCGTCCGTTGGAGACGGTCTTGGCGCCGGGGAAGTGACCCAAGGTCGATGACCCGGACGTGTCGAGAAT
>CBESNZ010000023.1:0-16777 GCA_965531045.1 uncultured Acidimicrobiales bacterium | reverse complement strand
GAACACGATGCCGAAACCCTCCTGTTCGAGGCCACCCCAACGAATCCGGCACAACATGGCGAACAGGTCGGCGCTGGCATACAGCGCCGGGAGGTCGTCCCCCGGGACACGACCCAGCAAGACGGCGGGAGCGCCGGTTGTGTCGATGAGTCGTTCGAGGCGACGCGTGTCACGACCCGATCCCGAGATTGCCAGCTGCAGGTCGGGGAACTCGTCGAGCAGCGCAGCACTGGCCCGGATCAACGTGTCCATCCCCTTGCGCGGGACCAGCCGGCTGACGCTGAAGAGCAAGGGACCCGCTCCGAGGCCATAGTTGGAACGAACCGCCTCGCGGGTGAGTTCGTCGACCGGGCGGAACCGCTCGGTGTCGACGCCGGGCGGAATGACCACGCTCGGCAACGGCCGACCGGCCGCCCGCTCCGCCTCGGCCAGCGCGTAGCCGCCGGCGGCCATCGTGAGCGAGGCCCCACGGAGCACCCATCGGAGCAGCTGTTTCGATGCGGGCAGTCGGCCGGGAACGGTGACCTCGGCTCCGTGGATCACCAATGCATAGGGCAAATCGAGGTTCGGGCCGATGAGACCCAGCGGTAGCGCGGGGTCGAGCACCACGAAGTCCGCGTCGACGTCGGCGGCGAGCGCGTTGATGCGACGGGCCAGGATCGGGTTCGGCAACAACACCGGCTCGACCGATCGATGAACCTCGAAGGCCTGATCGGCATCGAACTCGGCCGTTCCCTTGTAGGGCGTCGTGTAGACGACAACATCTTCGGGCGGCAGGCGGCGCCACAGCTCCCACAGGTAGTACTGGATGCCGCCGAGCTTCGGCGGAAAATCGTTCGTGACCAACAGGTGCCTGGTCATGAGGCGAGCTCTTCCTGCACATCGGGGTCGGGATCGTCGACCAAGGCATCGGTGAGATCGGTTCGACCGAGCTGTCGGGCGGCCCAGACCGCGTGGACCCGCAACATCGGCTCGGGCGACTCCAGATAGGTACGCAACGCCGCCTCGACCGCCGGATGACTGCCATCGCCGACGTTGCCCAGCACCACCAGTGCGTTTCTGCGCAGGTAGTTCGGATCGCGTTTGGCGATGTACCACACGCCGTAGCGGGCCAGAAGTGCCTCGTCGTCGAGCTCGAGAACCTCGAGCACCGGCGCGTACGCCTGCTGGGGCGTGACCACGACCGCGGTCTCGCGCCGAGCGGTGAGCCGGCTGGGAGGACACACTTCTTGGCAGTCGTCGCAGCCGTATAGCCGGTCGCCGAGTGCGGCTCGATACCGCCGCGGAAACAACCCACCGTCCTGCACCAACCACGCAAGACACTTCCGGGCATCGACGACACCGGGTTCGATGATGGCCCCGGTCGGACACTCGTCGATACACCGCTCACAGCTACCACAGCCGTCCGCAATCGGTTCTGGGAACGGCCCGAGGTCGGCGTCGGTGAGTACCGACCCGAGCACGACGTAGCTGCCCAGGTCGGGAACCAGCACGTTCGCACTCTTGCCGTACCAGCCAAGGCCGGCTCGGACCGCAGCCTCGCGGTCGACGAGCGCGTTGTCATCGCAGAGTACGCGGGTTCGATAGCCGTGTTCACCGAGAAGGTCGGCAACGTCGCGCAGGGCGGTCCGCAACCGGTCATAGGCGCCCTCCCACACATATCGGGCAACCCGAGCCGATGCGGCATCGGGACGTTCCGGGGGCGTGGCGGGATAACTCATGGCTCCGACGAGCAGCGAGCGGGCGTCGGCTAGCGACTGCGTCGGATCGGCGGCGACGTGCGGACGTCGATACGTGAACTGCATGCCACCGTGCAATCCCTCCGCCTTCCGCCGGTCGAGTTCGAGCCGCGTGGTGGTGAACGGCTCGGCCGCACAGACCCCGACGCGATCGATACCCGCCGCCGTCGCATGGGCCAGCAGCGACGCAACATCGACGGTCTTCGCCGCTTCGGAACCAGGCATCACCCCACTCTACCGAGACTGTCACACCCCCTTCGTAAGGTCGGCTTCGTGAACACCTCCCACTCCCCTTCCTCAGGCGACCCTTCCTCGGGCGATACCTCCTCAGGCACCGGCCCGTCGATGGTCATCGATTGCAACACGTGCACGATGCAGCACTCGTCGGCCTGCGACGATTGCATGGTCACCTACCTGTGCGAACGCGAACCCGACGACGCTGTCGTCATCGATCTCGCCGAGCTCCGCGCGGTCAAGCTGCTCAGCGAGGCCGGTCTGGTTCCCCACTTGCGCCACACGTCGACGTGAGCGCCTCGTCCATCCACAGCGCGTCCACCGACAGCGCGTCCATTCACAGCGCGCAGCCCGGCCTGGTCGCTCATGTCGGCGGCCGACAACCACACCTGATCGATCCGACGTCGTTCACCGGCGAACAACGCACACTCGACGATCTCGGCACCGCATTGTGCGACGTGACGTTCTGTGTCATCGACTTCGAAACGACCGGTGGCTCGCCTTCCGAGTGTGCCATCACCGAGGTCGGCGCGGTGAAACTCCGTGGCGGCGAATGTCTCGGCACCCTCCAAACCATGGTGAACCCGGGTCAGGCGATCCCGCCGCAGATAACGATGCTCACCGGCATCACCGAAATGATGGTGCGCACGGCGCCGCGGATCGAGCATGTCCTCCCCACCCTGCTCGAGTTCATCGGAGGGTCGGTCATCGTTGGCCACAACGTGAAATTCGACGTCGGCTTTCTACAGGCGGCGATGGAGCGCGATCAGCGGCCCCGGCTCATCAACCGTCAGATCGACACCGTCGCATTGGCGCGACGTCTCGTGGGCGACGAGGTGCCCAACTGCAAGCTCGGCACGTTGGCCGACCGCCTCCGGCTCGACCATCGGCCGTCGCACCGAGCACTCGACGATGCGTTGGCCACCGGCGACCTGCTGCACTACCTCCTCGAACGCGCCAGCGGGCATGGCGTGCTCGGCCTCGACGACCTGTTGTCGTTGCCGAAGATGGCGGGACACAAACAGGCGGCCAAGCTTCGGCTCACCGAGCAACTCCCACGAACGCCGGGCGTCTATCAGTTCCGCGATCGACGCGGCGAGCTGTTGTACATCGGTAAGGCGGCCAACCTTCGCGCCCGTGTTCGTTCGTATTTCTCCTCCGACTCCCGACGCAAGATCGGTTCGCTCTTGCGCGAGGCCGATTCGATCGAACACACCGAATGCCACCATCAGCTCGAAGCAGCCGTCCTCGAGCTCCGGCTCATCCAGCGTTTTGCGCCCCGCTACAACAGGGCGGGCAAACGCCGGGCGGCACCCCCGTGGGTGAAGCTGACGCTGAACGAGGCGTTTCCGCGGTTGTCGATCGTGCGCAAAGTCGCCGACGACGGGTGCGTGTACCTCGGTCCGTTCGGCAGCCATCGGGCGGCGCAGCGCAGCGTCGAGGCAATTCACACCGCGGTGCCGCTTCGGCGCTGCACCACCCGGCCGGGCGCCGCCTCGGCCGGGCAGAGAACCGGTCCGTGCGCGTCGGCGCAGCTCGGCGTGTCCACCTGCCCGTGTGCCGGTGGCGTCACTGCGGCGGCCTACGCCGACATCGTGGCGCACGCCAAGGTCGCCATGACGATTCGCCCCGATCTCCTGCTCGATCCGCTCGCCCAGAAAATGCAGTCGCTGGCCGGAGCCGAGCGGTTTGAAGAGGCTGCCGACATGCGCGATCGAGCTGCGGGCCTCGCTAACGTCCTTCGCAAGCGACGCAACGTCGCCCGGTTGATGGATGCGGGGCAGATCAGCGTCGAGATCGAAGGCGGTGGGGCGACCATCGTCGACGGACGACTCACGACCAGCTGGGGATCCGGTGCCCAGCTCCAGCTCATCTCGCCCGCGCTCGACTACGCCGCCGACCACGATGCGCCCGCCGCGCGCTTCGACGAAGCTGCGCTCTTGTCATCCTGGCTCGAACAACATGCGCACAAGGTTCGGCTGATTCACGCCGAGCACGGGCTGGTTCGTCCCTACCCGCGCCTCGACCGATTCGCGGCAAGCAAACGAGCGCCTCGCCGACAAAACTGACCGTCTCGCCTCAAGAACGCCGCCGATCCGCCGTACTGTGCAACGTATGCGCCGTATCGCCGCCCTCGCCGTGTTGGGCCTGCTCGTTGCCGCCTGCAACGGCACGTGGGCCAGCGACCAGATCGATGCCGCGGCGGCCGTTTCCGACATTTCGGTACCGACGACCTCCCCCGCCACCTCCCCCGAGAGCTCCCCCACCCTGCCGCCGACAAGCCCGCCGTCGGCATCCACGCCGTCAACGTCGACCAGTCCTTCGAACACGACCTACGAACCCGTCTTCGAGCCAAATGACTGCCCGATGGACGTGTCCGGGCAACTGGTCGACCGGGTCGATTGCGGCGTACTGATCGTGCCGGTCGACCGCGCTCTGCCCGACGGAAACCAAGCGCGAATCGCAATTGCCGTCCTGCGCTCCGAAGCCACCTCGCCACGTGCCGACCCCGTGATCTACCTCCACGGGGGTCCCGGCGGCAATGCCCTCCCCGACTTCGATCAATGGCTCCGCCCCGAGCACGACATCCTCGAAACCCGCGACCTCATCCTCATCGATCAACGGGGTTCGGGCTATTCGCTCCCGTCGCTGAACTGCACCGAATACGACGGCGAGTACAGCTCCGATCGGCGGGCGTTGCGAGATTGTTTCAATCGGCTCGATGACGAAGGCGTCGATACCGACCGCTTCACGACGCTCGACATCGCGCTCGACGTCGCCGACCTACGTATCGCTCTCGGCTATGCCGAATGGAACCTGTACGGCATCTCCTACGGGACCCGCGTGGCACTCGAGGTGATGCGTTCGGCTCCGACCGGCATTCGGTCCGTCGTCCTCGATTCGCCGTACCCGCCGGAGGTGTCTGCCTACCTGGAGCAGGCACCGAACGGACGTCGAGCCATCGACTCCGTGTTGTCGGCCTGTGCCCGACTCGACGAGTGCGACGAGGCATTTCCCGACCTCGCTGCCCGGCTGGACAAGCTACTGCTGAGGCTCCGCGATGAGCCGATATCCGTAGACGTCGAGGAGTGGCTCAGCGGCGACACCATCGAGGTGTACGTCGATGACGAAGTTTTCGTGAACGGGATCTTCGGGGCGCTCTACGACACCCACGCGCTGCGAGACGTGCCGTTGGCCATCCATCGAGCCGCAAACGACGACCTCGCCGAAGCGGCGAGACTGTTGGGACTCGGCGACGGGTTCGACAAATCGATCCGCCGAACGTTTCAGGACGACGACTACATCTCGCTGGCCGACGCCGAAGGTGCGCACTGGTCACCGGAGTGTGCCGAAGAAGCGCGCTTCTCGTCGTCCACCGAAGCGATCGATCTTGCGAACGCCGATGACCCGATCGAGCAGGCGCTCATCGGCGATGTCCGCTACGCCTTCGCCGTGTGTGAGATCTGGGACGTGATGCCCGCACGCGAAGCGAGCCAATCCCCGATCGTTTCCGATCTCTCCACCCTTGTCGTCGTGGGCGAGTTCGATCCCATCACCCCGCCACTCTGGGGAGAAGCGACCATCGACGACCTCACGAACGCGACGCTGGTGACCGTTCCCGCCGCCGGCCACGGGGCAACCCTGGAGACGTGTCCCGAGTCGATCATGTTGGCGTTCCTCGACGATCCGACGGCCGAACTCGACCAGAGTTGCCTGGACGATCTCGGGCCGGAGTTCTACCTCGAGTAGGAGCGCGGTGATCAGGCCTCGTTCGAGATGACGGACAGCCGATCGAGCGTTGCCTTGACCGCCCCCGACGCCAACACGTCGGAGGCCGCCGCAACGCCGGCCGACAGATCGGCAGCGACGCCCGCCACAACCAGACCCGCCGCCGCATTGAGCACGACGATGTCGCGCCGTGGACCGGACTCGTCGCCGGCGAAGATCGCACGCGCGATGGTCGCATTCGCCGTGGCGTTTCCACCCTTGAGATCGTTCGCGGTGGCGGTGGCAAGCCCGACGTCGGCGGGTTCGACCACGTACTCGGAGACCGAACCGTCGCGCAGCTCGAGCACCCGGGTCGGACCCGTCAGTGAAAACTCATCCAAACCCGCGTCACCACTCACGACCATGGCGTGGGTCGAGCCGCTGTTGCGCAACACCTGCACCATCTTGTCGCCGACGGCTGGATCGGAAATACCGATGACCTGGCGTTGCACGCGACCCGGATGCGACAGCGGGCCGAGAATGTTGAACACCGTCGGTATGCCCAACTCGGCGCGGACCGGGCCGGCGAATCGCATGGCGGGATGGAAGGTGCGGGCGAAGGCGAAGCCGATACCGGCCTCGGAGACGCAGCGCTCCAATCCGCTCGGATCCACCTCGATGTTCACGCCGAGCAGCTCGAGGAGATCGAACGATCCCGATGTCGACGACGCCTTGCGGTTGCCGTGCTTGCAGACCGTTGCGCCCGCGCTGGCGGCGACGAAGGACGCCATGGTGGAGACGTTCAGTGCCGCAGCCCGTCGGCTGGGCGAGCCGCCCGCGCCGACGATGTCGATGGTGCCGGCCGGAAGCTCCAGTGGTTCCGCCGCTCCCCACATCGCCTGGACGAGCCCACTCAGCTCTTCGACGGATTCACCCTTTTGGCGGAGCGCCACGATGAACGCAGCGATCTGGGCCGGGGTGGCGTCGCCGTCGAGAATGGTGCCGAGGGCCGCTTGCGCCTCGACCGCGCTGAGGTCCTCGCCGCTGGTCAACCGCGTGAGGAGATCGGCCCAGCCACCAACGTCGTCGATTCGCTGTTGTGTGCTCACGGCGTTCGACCCTAGCGGAACCGGGCGAGCCGTCAGCTGGCCGCGTCTACTGCGAGGTGGGCCATCGTCTCGGCCGAGAGCTCTGTTTCGTACCGATAGTTCTCGTGCACGACTGCCAGGGTCGCCCCGACGCCGCCGCCGGCCACGAACTCGGTCAGCGCCACCACATCGGAAGGGTCGAGATCGAAATTGACGTAGTGCACCGCCGCGGTGGTTTCCTCGCGCGTGAGTTGTGCTTCGTGCGACGACTCGGGGGCACACCGAATGGCGCGGCCATCGAAGCGCAATTCGATCGACCGTTCGATCCCGACCAATTTGGGCAGCCATTCGCGTAGCAACTCGTCGCTGGTGAGCTCGATGAACAGCGTGACGGGCAGACGTCCACCGGCGGGAATCAGCGGATTGTAGGTGTCGAGTTCGGTCTGGATTGCTTCGTCGGTGTACATCCGCTCGACCCGAGCCATCTCTTGGATCTGAAAGCGCATCGTCTCGGCGCTCTCGAACACCATGGTGATGTAGGGACCGATCGAAATGCGGCGCTTCTTCTTCAACTCGATGATCTGCCGGCGGAAATCCTCGCGCTCGCGCTCATAGGCCCGGGCGTCGGCAATGTCGGTGAGAGTGAGTTTGGCCATGGTTACTTCTCGTCCTTCTCTTCGGGGGGGCTCTTCGGGGGGGCTATTCGGGGGGTATGCCGTAGGCGCGGGCCACCAACGACATCGGATGCACGGGTGCCTTGCCGGTTTCGAGCACGATGCCGCCGTTCGCCAGCGTGCAGTCGCCGGCGATGACGTCGCCGTCGGCCTTCTCGATCGCCTTGGCCATCTTCTTCGCGACGCCCCGTGCCATTTCGAAATTCTCGGCCCGCAGACCCCAGGTGCCATCGATGCCGGAGCACTCGGCGACAATCTTGAGTTTGGTACCGGTGAGCTTCATCAGGTCACGACTCTTCAGCCCGACGTTCTGGGCCCGCAGGTGACAGGGCGCGTGATACGTCGTCGTTTCTGGGACCGGCCCGGTGAAGTCGGTGTCGAGTTCGGTGCCTTCGGCCTTGTGTACCGCGATGAGATACTCGGCGATGTCCTTGGTGTGTTCCGCGACGAGCTCGGCGTCGGGATCGGCGATGTACGAGGGGTAGTCGTATTTGAGCACGTATCCGCAGGTGGGTTGGGCGACGACGACGTCGAGCTTTTCGCCGCGGCCTGCGGCTGCCCGGATGGCAGCGGCGAGCAGCTTGACATTCTTCTTCGCGTTCTTCTCGAACGTCGGGAGGTCTCCTTGATGCAACGCCGGGGCCCCGCAGCACACCTGCCCTTCAGGCAACGTGCACTCGATACCGTTGCGCTCGTACACCTTGACGGCGTCCTGACCTATCGAGGCGCTTTGATATTCCACCAGGCACGTGGGAAACAGGGCAACGGTGCCTTGCTTCTCGCGCCCGAGGGAAGGGGTGCGCTTCTTGAACCACGTCGAGAAGCGCGTCTTGGCGTAGGGCGGCAGAACCCGTTCGGCCGAAATGCCAACCGTCGACTCCATGAGTTTTCGAACCTTGGAGCCCGGCGTCGCGATGGCCTTGTTGACCACCGGCGATCCGACGGTCGAGAGTTTGCCGAGAAGATCGGTGCTGGCCAACGCCTTGTTGGTGAGCTTGGTCTTCAGCGGCTGCTTGTTGTTTCGATACGCCACCTGGTCGGCGCGCATCATGAGGCGAGGGAAATCGAGCTGCCATTCATGGCCCTGGGCCGGCGTGTATGGGCAGTTGATGTCGCAGAGCTTGCACTGGAAACACTCGTCGACAACTTGGTCTTGTTCGGCTTTGGTCAACCGAGCGGCGTCTTGATCGTCGTGTTGGTCCACAAAGGCGAACAACGTCGGAAACGAGTCGCAGAACTTGAAGCACAGCCGACAGCCGTGACAGAGGTCGTACACCCGGGTCATTTCCTCCCGCAGGTCGGCCTCGTCGAAGTACTTGGGGTGAAATGGATCGTAGGTCGTGGTCACGGGCGCGCCTTTCCGGAGCGATTCGCAGCGGGTGGTTGCAAAACGGACGATCGCCGACGACTGGGCTGGGCGAACGCCCGGCCCAGTCGATCAGCTCGTCATCCGGGGTGCCTCAGAGGTCGGCGAGGCCTTCACCGAAGCGGCCGGCGTGGCTCTTCTCGGCGCGAGCCAAGGTCTCGAGCCATTCGGCGATTTCTTCGAAGCCCTCTTCGCGAGCGGTTGCTGCGAAGCCGGGGTACATCTCGGTGTACTCGTAGGTTTCGCCCGCGATGGCGGCCTTGAAGTTGGCTGCGGTGTCGCCGATCGGCTCACCGGAAGCGGGATCGCCGACCTCGGCGATGTACTCCAGGTGGCCGTGCGCGTGGCCGGTTTCACCCTCGGCGACCGAGCGGAACAGTGCCGCTGCGTCGGGGTAGCCCTCGACGTCGGCCTTCTGTGCGAACCACAGGTAGCGACGGTTGGCCTGGCTTTCGCCCGCAAACGCCTCCTTGAGGTTCTCGTGGGTCTTGGTACCTGCTAGTTCGGCCACGGGGGCCTCCTTTTTGCTCAATTGCTATTTGCTATTGGTCAGTTGCTGTTGGACAGGGCCTGCTGCGGGCGACAGGCGTCGCAGTGGCCGCGAAAGACGATCTCGGTAGCCGACACGGTGAACTCGTCGGCGAACTGCGCCGGGACCTGGACATCGGTGAACTCGGTGTGGACATCGGCGACCTTTCCGCACCCCTCACATACCAAGTGATGATGCGTCCCGAGCACGGTGTCGAAGCGGGTGGACCCCGTGCCGACGTCGAGCAGCCCGAGCTCGTTCATCGAGGCAAGGTCGTTGAGGGTCTGATAGACCGTGCGCAAAGAGATTGTTGGGAGATCCGCAGCCACCAATGCATAGATCGCCTCGGCAGTAGGGTGATCGCCGTGTTGACGCAAGGCATCGAAGACAGCGAGACGCTGCGGGGTCATCTTCAACCCTTTCGAGCGAAACAGCTCGGCCAACTCTTCAGACGACTTCACACCGGTGAGGCTAGCAACAATGGATGCTAAACAACAACCATTGTTGGCCAATCTCGAGTGGCCTGCCATCCTTGCGGGCGCTTTGGTCGCTGGGGTCGTCGGCGTGGCCGTCACCCTCGGCGTCGCCGCCGTCGATCCCGACGACGGCTCGCCCTTGCTTCTGCTGGCCACCGTGGGTGCGCTGGCCGGCTTCCTCACAGGCGGCATCGTGGCCGCCTATCGCACAACCGATCGACCGGCCACGCACGGCGCGCTCGCTGCCGCAGCCGCCTTTGTCGTCGTGCAGGCGGTGGGCATCGTTCGGCGGCTCATCGTCGGCGACGACTTGTCCTGGCTGAGTTACGCCTATTTCGGCCTCCTGGCGATGACGACCGGTCTCGCCGGCGGCTATCTGGGCCAGATCGCCCGCCGACGCCGGACGGCGCTGGACGAGCGAAACTGATCCGGTGGGCGTCCTCGTCATCGACATCGGAACCAGCTCCATCCGCGCCGCGCTGGTTCGGCCCGACGGCGGGTCCCCACAGGGCGGGCTGAGCTTCGAGCACCGCACTCCCCTCCCCCCGGCGAGCCCCGCACCGGGCCTCGCCGAATTCGACCCGATCGCGATGTTCGACGCGGTGCTGAAACTGGCGACCGCCGCCGCCGACGACGCCGTTGAGGCCGGCCAGCAGATCGATGGCGTCGGAATTGCAACCCAGCGAAGCTCGGCCGTGGTCTGGGACAGCGCCACCGGCGAGCCGCTCGGTCCGGGGCTCGGCTGGCAGGACCTTCGCACGCTCGGCGCGTGCATCGACCATCAACGCAACGGCATTGCGCTGGCCCCCAACCAAGCCGCCTCGAAGTTCGAGTACCTCCTCGACACCTACGATCCGGATCGCAGTCGCAGCGTTTGCCTCGGCACCGTCGACAGCTGGATCGTCTGGAACCTCACCCGCGGGGCGGTGCATGTCACCGAACCCTCCAATGCGTGCGTCACCGGCCTCTGGTCACCGACGACCGAAACCTGGTCGCCGGCCGTTGCCGATGCCCTGCGACTTCCCGTAGATGCGCTCCCCACCATCGTCGACTCGATCGGCGTGCTCGGCGAAGCGTCAGCGCTGCCGGGCAGCCCACCGATCGCTGCACTGCTCGGCGACCAACAAGCGTCCCTCCTGGGACAGGGTTGCACTGCACCGGGAGCGACCAAGGCCACGTTCGGTACCGGCGCCATGCTCGATGTCTGCGGATCGACCACCCCACCCGAAAACCTCGAGCGGTCAAACAACGGCACCTTCCCCATCGTCGCCTGGAGCCAAGCCGGTCGACTGACCTGGGCCACCGAGGCCATCATGTTGGCTGCTGGAGCCGCGGTCGAGTGGCTCCGAGACTCGCTCGGCATCGTCGAGACCCTCGATGAGGTCGACGGGCTCGCCGGCCTCTGCACCGACGCCGGCGGTGTGGTGTTTGTTCCCGACCTCGCAGGCGCCGGCACCCCCGAATGGGACTTCACCGCAGCCGGCGCCCTCTTTGGCCTCACCCGCGGCACGACTCGATCTCACCTCGCCCGAGCCGTCCTGGAGGGCGTGGCGCAGCGCGGCGCCGACCTGCTCGAGGCGACAGACCTCGACACGGGGCGTCGCGCTCCTCTCCTGCGCATCGATGGTGGCATGACCAAGAGTTCGGTCTTTGTCAACGCACTCGCCAACGCCACGGAGCGACCCGTCGCCGTGTCGGACCAACTCGAGGCAACGGCGCTCGGCGCGGCGGTCGGCGCTTGTCTCGGACTGGACTTCGAAACGGTCCCGGCCACCGAGCCGCAATCGGTCGTCGAGCCAACGGGACCGGTACCCAACCGCGATCGCTGGCGAGAAGCGGTGGCCAGAAGTGGTGACTGGCACCGCTAGCGCCTCGTCCGCACCCCACCGGTTTCGCGTACATCTCCGCTTGTTTGTAAGGTCGCCCCATGGCTGAGAACAGCAAGATCATCATTCGCGGTGGATCGATCGTCGACGGCACCGGCTCGCCGTCGTACACCGGCGACATCGCGGTCGAGGACGGTCGTATCACCGCGGTTGGCGGCTCGCTCGACGCGACCGGCGCCGAGGTACTCGATGCCGACGGCGCACTCGTCGCCCCGGGCTGGGTCGATGTGCACACCCACTACGACGGCCAGGTCACGTGGGACGACACCCTCGACCCGTCCTTCAGCAACGGCGTCACCACGTTGGTGATGGGAAACTGCGGCGTCGGTTTCGCTCCGTGTCCCGCCGGGCAACAACAGAAGTTGATCGAGCTCATGGAAGGCGTCGAGGACATCCCCGGAGCGGCCCTCGCCGAGGGTGTGCCGTGGGGCGCGTGGGAGAGCTTCCCCGAGTATCTCGACTTCTTGGCCACACGGTCGTACGCCATGGACGTCGGCGCACAACTCGCCCACGGATCGCTTCGATATGCCGTCATGGGTGACCGGGTCGACGAAGATCACGCTACCGAGGACGACATCACCCAGATGCGCCGCCTCGCCCGCGAAGCGATTGCCGCCGGGGCCATGGGATTCTCCACGTCGCGCACGATCTTCCACCGGGCGATCGATGGCAAGGCGGTGCCCGGCACCTACGCCACCGATGTCGAGTTGGGCCAGATTGCGGCCGGTATGGCCGAAGGTGGCGGCGGAGTGTTCGAAGCGATCACCTCGTCGTCGATCGGTGCGATGGCGTCCCTCGGCGGCGAACGCTTCGACGCCGAGCACGAGTTGGCGTTGCTGTCCAAAATCTCGCGGGACTCAGGACTCAACGTCACCTTCACCACCGTGCAGAATCTCGACTATCCCGACGCCTGGCGAGACGTCTTGGCGTTCAGCGCCGCCGAGAACAAGAACGGCGCCAATCTGTTTCCGCAGGTCGCCTCGCGGCCGATTGGCCTGCTGGCCGGGCTCTCCGGATACCACCCCTACATGCGTCGCCGGGCGTACCTCGACATCGCCCACCTCCCGGTCGCCGAGCGCGCCGCCGCAATGCGAACCCCCGACGTGCGGGCTGCCATCCTCGCCAGCGACGACATCGAGCCGGAGAACCCGGGGTCGATGGAGATGCTGTACAGCGCGTTCCATGCCGCGATGCCGATCATGTTCCCGCTGGTCGACGGGTTCGACTATGAACCCGGGCCGGAAGAGTCCTTCGCCGCCCGTGCCGGTTCCGCCGGCGTCGAGCTCGAGACCTACGTGTATGACTTTCTCACCGACAACGACGGCTCCGGATTCGCCGCACTGATGGGTGCGAACTACATCGAAGGCAGCCTCGACGCATTGCGCGACATGTTGCTCGACCCCAACACGATCACCGGACTCGCCGACGGCGGTGCCCACGTCAAACTCATCTGCGACGGCTCGATGCCCACCACCCAACTCAAACACTGGGGAGGCGGCCGCACCCGCGGCGAGGGTATCCCGATCGAGTTCGTCGTGGAGAAGCAAACACGACGCAACGCCAAGCTCTATGGACTGTCCGACCGGGGCACACTACGCGCCGGAATGAAGGCCGACATCAACATCATCGACATGGACAACCTCACGGTCGCCCCGCCTGTGGCCCACGCCGACCTTCCGGCAGGCGGCTGGCGCTTGCTGCAGACGGTGACCGGCTACGCCGCCACGATGCAGAGTGGCATCGTCACTCGCCGCAACGACCAGGACACCGGCGCTCGGCCCGGGCAGCTGCTCCGCCACTAGCGCCCGTCGCGAAACAAGAACTTTTTCGTGGCGATTTTTAAGTGGCGGTTGTGGGGGGAAAGCCTCGTTGCGGCGGGAGCAACTCAAATGGCAAACCCCGCCACAACCGCCGTACACCGTCGGTAGCGGGAACCAACGGGCAGAAGATAAGCATACGCGAACTCCGCCGGTAATGATGTGCATCGACGCTGTTCTTCTCCAGTACGGCAAATTTGCTAGCTACGCGTTCGCGAACGAGCGGCCGATGAAGAAGGCCATGAACACCGAGACGTAGCCCACCACCAGCAATCCAGCCAGTATTCGGCTGCTGCGCCCGGAATCGCCCCGGGACACCCAGCCGCCGACCAGGAACGCCCCCATCGGCGCAAGCCCTCCCACATAGTGGATATAGAGCTGCGAGATGCCCTGACCCTGGTCGAGAAGCTTGATTCCCAGCAGCACCTGGGCGGCGAGCACCACCTGCGCGATACCGAGCGTCCAGAAGCCCAAGCGACCGATTCCCTCGTTCCGCACCGCATGCAGGCCAACGACCGCCAGTGCTGCGGTCATCGTCACCAGCACCGCCACACCGACGGTGAGGTGCACCGAACTCGAAATGATGTAGTTGTCGATCTTCCCGTCGCCGAGCGGCGAGGACTGCAGCAGCGCAAGCATGAGCGCAGTGTCGCATAGCGCCGTTCCGAAGCGCTCACCGGACGAGTTGGATTCCCTCCATCAGCCCATCGGGAAGCCGGGCCTCACCCACCAGGTGAAGGTCCTGCAGGGCGCGCGTGAGCGCAACGAAGAGTTTGTTCATCCCGGCCGGTTGTTCGGCCAGGATCAGCGACGGCTCGACCAGGACGACACCCTCGAACTCCAGCCCCTTGGACTCCGCTGGCGTCAAGACCACAACCGAACCGTCGAGCGCGCCAGCGGAGACCAACTCGTCCAGTATCGGTCGTGGACCGATGACGGCGACGGTTTGCCCGACGCCGGCGAGTTCGTTTGCCAGCGACGCCGCCGTCGGTCCGACCGCGTCGGCCTCGACCAGATGAAACTGCGCCGGTTGGCCGGCTGATCGGATGAAACCGGTCGGGGCAAGATCGATGCGCATCATGGGCAACAGGCGGTTGGCTACTTCCATGAACTCCGCCGGTACTCGATAACCGACCGAGAGTTGGCTCACCATCGCCGGCGCGTCGGCCGCTGCGCCCGCGTCGCGCTGGTCGGCCGCCGGGGGCAGCATGTGGGCTGCGACCGCTTCCCAGCTTGCGTAGGTGTGGAGACCGGTGGATTGGGCAAGGTCCCCAAGGACCGTGATCGATCCGCCGGCGATCCTCCGGCCCACGGCTCGAAGCTCCATCGGCGACAGATCTTGCGCCTCGTCGAGGATGACGTGGCCGAAGGTGCCGATGCGCTTCCCGAGCGCGGCCTTGATCTCGTCGAGCAACACGAGGTCGAGTCCGTCGGCGGGCTTGGCCGTTCCGTGGGCGGCGAGCACACTCACCTCGGCCTCGCTGAACCCGGCCTGGGAGGCAACCTGCGGGGCCGCCTTCAGCGTTCGCGCCATCAAGGCAAAGGCCTGCGTCTCCGTGGTCGACTTCCAGTGCGTGTCGATATACCGCTTGAAGTCAGCGTCGCGTTTGACCTCGGTTGCGTACTCCGAGATCGAGGTAGAGTCCCGCTTCGTGAGCCCTCGGAAGAGTTCGCGAACGACGCCGGCAACCCACGTCTGGCGAGCGACGCCAACCTCGGCGTGCTTCTCCAACGATTCCGCCATGAGCCGGGCCGATGCATCGGCCACGATCGTGGAACCACCAAACCGCCCTCGCACGCGAAGGTCGTCGACGGGAAGCACCGCGAGACGACGCAACGCCAGGTCGATCAAGGTCGCCATACGACCGTCGGTTCGCAGTCGATCGACCTCGAGCGATGCCACCGACTGACCATATTGTCGACGGGTGTCGAGGAGTCGGAACAACGTCGCCTGACGAACGGTCCGCTCCCCCAGTTGCGGCAGCACGTCGGAGATGTACTCGATGAAGCGCTCGTTGGGGCCGAGAACCAGCACGCCGTCGGTCGACAGGATGTTGCGGTGTTCGTAGAGGAGGTAGGCAGCACGGTGAAGTCCGACGACCGTCTTGCCGGTACCTGGTCCGCCTTGGACGAAGAGGGGCTGGTCCCGCCGGGCCCGGACGATCTCGTCCTGCTCGATTTGAATCGTGGAGACAACCTCACGCATCCGGCCGGTGCGTGCCCGGTTGATCTCGGCCAGCAGCGGGTCGGGCACCCCCACCGACGAGTTCGGATCGGTCAGGTCGGTGTCGTAGATCTCGACGAGCTCGAGTTCCTCGAGCATGAACTGACGACGTAGCACGCATCCCATGGGGTCGAGCGGCGTCGCCCGATAGAACGGCGCCGCGACGGGCGCACGCCAGTCGATTACCACCGGGTTCTGGTCGGCGTCGGCGATGTGCTGGCGCCCGATGTACAGCTGGCTGCCGTCTTCATCGTCGAGTCGGGCGAAACATGGCGCGTAGTTTCCCGCCGCCGCCAACTGGCGGACGCGGGTGGTGAGGTTGGCGGCCAAGGCCATCGCATCGGGGTTCTTCTTGTCGGCCAACGCCCACTCCAACGATCCCTCCACATCGGCGAGGGCGCGCGCGTACTCGTCGTGCGCGCGCTGGATGTACGCCTGTTCGGCCTCGTGTTCGGGGTGTTGACTCATGCCTTCGTCTCTTTGGGTGCAGCACTCGTGCGCTGGAACGGAAGATTCCTGCGAGGCACGCCAAAGGGGTCAACACATTTGGGAGGTACGTCGGGCCGTCGATCTTAGACCCGATGACCCGGTTGGTCTACCAATATTCTTCGAAGTGGATGTTGCCGCGGGTGGTGCGGTGGTCGACGGTGAAGCCGCGTTTGACCAGCAGTTCGACCACGCCGGTATTTTCGGGATAGGTCTCGACGCCGTCGACCTCCTCGGGGAGCCCGATCATCGCGGGGTTGCCACACAAGAACACGTGCGTGCCTTCGGGGTCGAGGGTGACGCCGAATTGCGCGAAGTAGTCGTCCCGTATCGCATCCTGGATGTAGCGCTTCTCGATGTCGTCCTCGCGGGTCGGCAAGGGTACGTAGTGGTAGTTGGCGTAGCGCATCGCCAAGGTCTCGTGCTTCCGGCGATAGCCGAGGTCGGCCCACTTGCGGACCGTCACGGCCGCGACGATCGGGCCGGTGTGGCCTTTGCGCAGCATCTCCACCGCCATGGCGTTGTGAGGCGCCTCGCCCGTGCCGGTGGA
>CBESNZ010000022.1:0-17257 GCA_965531045.1 uncultured Acidimicrobiales bacterium | reverse complement strand
ACTCCGCGCCCAAAATCACCCCTTGCCACTCAGAGTGATTCGCACTACCTTCTGCGTGTTCAGTGAAACGCGTTCTCATCTGGGGGATTTGCAGGGGGTTGGCTCCGTCAAGGAGCCTCTGCAACGTGTGGCGAAGAGGCGCAAAACGTCACTGAACATCAAAATTCGACGCAGTGGAGGGAAATCTGTGGCGCTAACCATGACCACGACCGAGGCACTTGAATCGCCAATCTGGCGAGCAGACGCAGCGTGTCGCGACACCGACCCGGATCTTTTCTTCCCGGTCGGCACAACCGGACCCGCGGTCGAGCAGATCGCAAGTGCAAAGATCGTGTGCAACTCCTGCCACGCCCAACAGGTATGTCTCGAGTTCGCGCTCGCCACCAACCAGGACAGCGGCGTTTGGGGCGGTACCAGCGAAGAAGAGCGCCGCGACATTCGCCGGGCGAATGCTCGAGCCCGCAAGATCGCCGTCGCTTCCGCGAACTAGCCTCTCGATCTCGCTAACCGCCGCCGATCACTCGGAGGCGAGAGGCACGTCGACAGTAACCACCGTGCCGGCCGCGCCGTCGGGACCATCGCCGCGACGAATGTCGATCTGACCGCCCAGGTCGGACACGACAAAGGTCCGCACGATCTCCAAACCCAAACCGTGCTCGTCTTCGAGCCGAAACGACGCGGGCACCCCCACGCCGTCATCGACCACTCGCATGCGCACGTGGCCGGGCTCCATCGCCAACGTAATCGTGATGTTCCCGTGGTCCGACAGCGACGGGCCGTAGCCATGGAGCACCGCGTTCTGGAGTAGTTCGGTGAGGGTCACGGCGAGCGGCATCGCGACTTCGGCCGGCACGACGCCCAGGTCGCCGACGACGGCGAAGTTCATCGGCCGCTCGGGACTGGACAGGCCATCCTCGACGAGTCGAACCAGTGGCCGCACAACGTCGAGGAACGACACTTCGTCGCCGTCGGCATCATCGCCGGGATCCTCCGAAAGGATCTCGTGGACGAGCGCGATGGACGCGATTCGCCGTTCCGACTCTGCCAACGCGGCGCGGGCCTCCTCGGACTCGAGCCGTCGACGCTGCAATCGAAGTAGCGAGGACACGGTTTGCAGATTGTTCTTGACCCGATGATGGATCTCTCGGATCGTCGCGTCCTTCGACAGCAGGAGTCGATCGCGCCGGCGCAGTTCCGAGATATCACGCAAACCGACCATCACGCCGGTTACCTGATCATCTTCGAGCAGCGGGAGACACCGCATCACCACCGTGGTGTCGGCCCCTCGTTCGACTTCGATCGTGACCGGTTCGCGCCCTTGAACAGCGGCATGCAATGGCCCATCCTCTAGCCCGAGGTCGCTGAGCTGTCGGCGAACGAGTGGCCGATGGATACCGAGCCGGTGAATGGCCGAAACGGCGTTCGGCGACGCGTACGAGATACGCAGGTCCGCGTCGAGCAGCAACAATCCATCCCCCACCCGGGGTGCCTTGTATTGATCGTCTTCATCCCGCGGGAACGGGTATGCCCCTTCGGTGACCATGTGCACGAACCGGTCGAACAGGCGCCGATATGCACGTTCGAGGTCGCTCAACGGACGCCCGTACGTCGGCTGCGACTCGCGTGACATCACCGCGACGACCTTGCCTCGACACCGCACCGGCACCGAGACGACCACAGCAGGACGTTCGCCGGTGATCGGGAGTTCGAGTTCTCCCTCGACGAGCTCGCCGTGATCAAACGCCGCAGCGACCAGGTTTCGTTGTGATCGGTCATAGGTTCGACCGATCGGATCGGTCGGATACGTCGTTGTGGCCGTTACCGGGCGAACGTGGGCCAACACCACGTATTGTCCAGCGGTTCGGGTGGGGGCAAACAGCAATAGGTCGGCTGCGCTGAGGTCGGCCAACAGCCCCCAGACCCGCGCCAACCGCTGCAGGTGCGTAATTTCATGAGGCTCGAGACCCGTTCGGTCGCGCGCCAGCTCTGAGAGGCTTGCCACCGCGCCAGCCTAGTGAGCAGGTCGAATTTCAGAGGCGCGAGAGATCAGCGCCCATGGCCAACACCCCGCGAAGGTCGGCGATCGAGGAGCCCCGATCGGGAACCTCGACGAACGCGTCGGATTGTTTGGCCAGTTCGGCTCGACGCTCCGCTTGCGCCGCGACGAGCCGGCGGTAACGCTGATAGCTCTCGGCCGCCTCGGTGATGACCTTCGTCGTGGCCGACGCCTGTCCGGCCGGGGCGGCCAACGCAGTACCCAGCTCGTCGGCCGCGTCGACCATCTTGGCTGCGGCACGAGCTCCGGCCGCGGTGTACATGCTGGCCGGCAACGATCGATTCGCCACCACCGCTTGCAGGGAAAGGCCGCGCTCGCGAAGCGTCTCGCAGAGGAACTGCGCCTCGCGCCCCGGCTCCGCCGCCAACGTCGACACCACGACGAACCCGGTGATGGGTTGGTGCAGCGTCTCGGAGACCGCGTTTGCCCGCGCCACAAAGCCGGGATGCATCGAGTTGAGCAGGGTGAAGAACTCGGCGATATCTCCCAGGAATCCGGCGCCGAGGATTCGGTCGGCGATCGCGGTGAACGATCGCGACATGATGCCGGCGAGCGGCACTCTGCTCGGCGCAATCAACCACTTCAAGAGCCGGCTGGAGAAGAAGTCGGCCATGCGCTCGGGGGCATCGAGAAAGTCGATCGCATGCCGTGAGGGCGGCGTATCGACGACGATCAGGTCGTAGTCGCCGGATTGATGCAGTTCGTGCAGTCGCTCCATCGCCACGTAGTCGTGACTCTGGATGAAGCGGCCGGTGAGGTTTTGATACAAGGCGTTCGACAAAATCGCGTCGCGTGTTTTCGGATCGGGTGCGTGAGCGCGCACCAGATCGTCCCAGGACGCCTTCATGTCGAGCATCGCAATGGCGAGTTCGCCTTTGGGGCGAGCGGCGGCGTCGGCCCACGCGTCGGCGCTGACAACGGTGGCCCGGTTCCCAAAGGCCTCGAGACCGAGCGCAGTCGCCAACCGTCGAGCGGGGTCGACCGTGATGACCAGGACTCGTTTGTCGTGATGTTGGGCCGCGTACGCTCCCAATGCGGCTGCGGTAGTGGTCTTACCCACGCCGCCGGGCCCGCACACGACGAGGAGTTCCGCGTCGAGGAGCCGATCGATTCCGCTCGCCGACTGGCTCACGGAGCAACCTCGACGGTCAACCCTTCGGCCACCTTGGCAACCAACGCGGGGCTCGTGTCGTGGCCGAACACCTCGCTCGAAACCAACACCGGAAGATCGGGCGATGCGACTTCCAACAGCCGGTCGAGGTGCACCTGCTGATCCTCGCGGGCCGCAACAGCAAACCGTGCGGCATCGAGCACCGATGCCGTACCGGGGCCGACCAACGTGGCGATCTCGGGACGACGATCGCCGGACAATGCATCGAAGATGTCACGCTCGGCCGGGTTGAACAGCTGCGGCAACACCCGGTTGACGATGATGGCGGCCGGCTCGACCAGGCTCTCGGCTTCGAACCGTTCGAGGAGCTCGAGGGTCTCGGTCGCGGGCATCTCTTCTGGTGTCGCGACGATGATCGCACCGGTCTGCACGGGGTCGCTCAAGAGGTCGACCATCTTCTGCGTCTGCGACTGCACGAGGCCAACGTGGGTCAGCTCACGAAGAATCTGGGGCGAGTTGAGGTGTCCCAGTATGTGTCCCGACGCCGGAGCGTCGACGACGACGAGGTCGTAGTTGTCCTCTTCGAGTTCGTAGAAGAACTTCCCGACACCCAGGATCTCGTTTACCCCTGGTGCCGCGTTGGCGACGAAGGCAAGCGTGCGGGACAACATGCCGATGCGGGCGACTTTCGGCAGATGCAGGAACAGTCTGAGGTACTCCTCGAGCGACGCTTCGCTCTGCATCGACAGCGCCGAGATCCCCGGAGCGACGTCACGAGCGACGAACGTGAGTGGGGCGGATCCGAAGGTGGAACGCTGGTCTCCTCGCCCATCGAGGTCGGCGACCAGGACGCGCTTGCCGCGCGCCGCCGCGATCGTCGCGATCGTCGCGCTGAGCACCGTTTTGCCGACGCCGCCTTTGCCGGTGACAAACAGCAACCGCCGATCGAGGAGCGCGGTCATGTGCGAGAAGGGCCGACGCGGTCAGCCGAAGCCGACGGAAGGAGTCGCCGAAGGAGGGGTGAGTTCGATGTACGCGATCTGCGTGGCCGGAATTGCCACCTCGCCGCCCTTGGCGTCGGTCATCCACAAGACCTCGGTCTTGCCGACGAGCGCGGATTCGACCTGCGCCTTCACGGCATCGCGATCGGCGTCTTCGGGTAGCTCGACCAACACCTCGCGTGGCGACCGGGTGATACCAATTCGTAGTTCCATGAGTTCCTCTCGGGGATCAGATCAGTTTGAGTTCGGCGTTGTAGCGCCGGGTGGGACCGAGTTCTTCGATGATTTGTTCGGCGATCGCCGCAAAAACCAGGCCGGTTTCCGACTCCGGCGCGCGAGCCATGATCGGCGACCCCGAATCGGAACCTTCCCGCAGGGACACATCCATCGGTACCTGCCCGAGCAGCGGAACATCGAGTCGATCGGCAAGGTCCTGGCCACCGCCGGCCCCGAACAACTCGTAGCGTTTGCCATCGTCGCCGGTGAACCACGACATGTTTTCGATGACACCTTTGACATCGAGTTTGACGTGCTCGGCCATGAAGGCGGCCCGCTGTGCGACTCGTTGGGCTGCGGGTTGCGGCGTGGTGACGACGTACAACTCCGCGCGCGGCAAGAAGCTTGCGAGCGAGAGCGAGATATCGCCGGTGCCGGGAGGGAGGTCGACCAGCAAGTAGTCGGGCTCGTCCCAGAAAACATCGGTGAGAAACTGCTCGAGCGCCTTGTGCAGCATGGGCCCACGCCACATGACGGGCTGGTCCTCTTCGACGAAGAATCCCATCGATATCGCCCGCACGCCGTGCACCTCCGGCGGAATGAGCATCTCGTCGATCACGGTCGGGGCCCGATCGACACCCAACATGCGCGGGATCGAGAAACCCCAGACATCGGCGTCGATGATGGCCACGCTCTTGTCACGCTGCGCCAGGGCGATGGCGAGGTTGGCGGTGATCGACGACTTGCCGACGCCGCCCTTGCCCGACGCGATGAGGAGCACGCGGGTCTTGCTCGCCGGGTCGGCGAACGGAATCGCCCGCCCCTCGGCGTGCCCGTGCGCCTGCTGCTGACCAGCGGTGGCGGAGGGATTTCCGTGCAGGGAGATACGCAGCTCTTCGCGTTCGGCATCGGTCATCGACGAGAAGTCAATCGTGACCGAATCGACCCCGTCGAGTGCCGTGGCGGCATTCGTCACGCGTGAGGTGATCTCGTCTTTCAACGGACAACCCGGCACCGTGAGGGCAATGCCGATGGTGACTGCGGTTCCATCAAACGTGATGTCGCGCACCATCTTCAGATCGACGATGCTGCGGTGCAGTTCGGGATCTTCCACCGGGCGTAGTGCCTCGATGATTGCTGCTTCGGTAACCGTCATTGTCGCTCAACCTTCATTGCAGTGAGGCTATAGGTGCAGCTCCGGAACCAGCGGGTGCCGCGGGCTCAAGTGACGAGAAGGACACCGCAGTAGAACGCCGCCAGGCCGGCCAGGAACGAACCCGCGCCGGTTGCGCCCCGTACGACGCGGCTCGACGTCGAGCTGTGGGCGAACGACGCCGATCCGCTGATTGCCACCAACAGCATCTTTATCCCGAGCGTCGCGTTGTAACCCGTGGTCTGGGCCGAGGCGTCGATCACGAGCAAACTCCAGATGCCGGTTGCGACGACCAGACCGAAGAACGGCCACGCCACCCGGCCGAACTGCCTGGCCGCACGTTTCGGCACGTCGTCACCCAAGGACCGCAGCAACGGCAACAACGCCATCATGATCACTTGGCCACCGATCCATACCGACGCGCTGAAAAGATGAAGGAAGACACGTAGGGAGTCCATGGCCGCGCGAAACCCTATCGGCGCGGCGGTAGCGTGACGCCCCGTGACCGTGTATCTGGTGCGCCATGCATCGGCAGGCGACCGTAGTTTGTATGCCTTCGACGACCTCGAACGGCCCCTCGACGGGCGCGGGCACGACCAGGCCGCGGCCATTTGCGCCACGCTGCTCGACGAGCTCACTGCCACGATGCGCAACGGTGGCAACGTCCGCCTGGTGTCGAGCCTTGCCACCCGCTGCCAACAGACCCTCGAGCCGCTCGCCGGCGAACTCGGCCTCCAGATCGAATCATCGCCGGCGTTCACCGAAGGAGCGCTGGGCGGCGACACCATGGTCGCCATGGCCGAACTCGCCGACCACACCGCCGTGGTGTGTTCGCACGGCGACGTCCTGCCCGAGCTCGTTCGCCGGCTGATGCTCGACTCGATGCGGGTCACCGGCCGGCGCGGCTGCGAGAAAGGCTCGATCTGGCGTCTCGAAACCACGGGCCGCGACTACGTCCGTGGCCAGTACCTCGGCGTGCCCGACCCGATGTAGGGACCAGACGAGCACATTTTGTGTAGCGGCGGCATTTTCGTGCCGATGTGTATGACTATGGGCGCACCTGGCGGCCCCGCCGCCACCACTCTCGCGACACGAACGCCCTCTGGCGTCTGGCCGTTCCGTATGCGGATGATCGTGGTCACCGCAGTGGGTCTGGCGGCGATTGCGATACCCGCTGTCGGCGAGAACCACGTCGCGGTCGGGCTCGTCCTGCTGTTGTTCGCCCTCCCCATGCAACTGGTTGTCCGCCGCATCACCCGTCAAGTGAACCCCGCCGGTTGGCTCGACATCATCGCGACGCTCAGCGCGTCGGCTGCCGCGTTCGTCGAGCCGTCGGTGTGGCCCGCCGCAATGCTCTTTCAGATGCTGAACGCAGGCGGGTCGGTCGCGTTCCTGGCGCCTCGGTGGACCTTCTCGCTCGGCGCAGCAAGCATGATTCCGATGACCGCGATCGCGATCCTGCATCCCGGCCCATCGCAGGTCGCCATGCTCGTCGTCGCCGGTCTCGTTCTGCCCGCGCTGATCCTCTCCTCGAATCACAAGAGCGAGAAGGACAAGGCCTCGGCCGAGTCCGTCCGGGTGCTCCTCGAGCGCCAGCACGAGATCGTGACCCGCATGTCCGCCATGTTGATCGCAATCGATGATCCCGCCCTCGGTCCGGAGGCGAGGATCGTCGATCTCGTCGACCGCTTCGGCTGGGTTGGCGACGGCGCCGAAACCGCCATCGGCCAACGGTTCGGCGAGCTGATGCCGATCATCGCCAACCACCCCGACGTTCGCAAGGCCTGCGCGAACCTGCGCTCGGAACCGCTGGTCCTCGACCCGATCGCGGTAACCGATCAGGACCAAACTCGTCACGTCGAGGTGGAATTGTTCACGCTCACGAGCGGCGGTGCCGTCTTCCTGATCGAGGACGTCACCGAGCGCGAGGCGTCGACGGCAATGGTCCGCTACCAAGCGTCGCACGATCAGCTCACCGGGCTCGCAAACCGGGACGAGTTGATGGAGCGAGCGGCTTCCGAGCTGTTGGCCAAGACCGAGTTGTCGCTCCTGTTGATCGACCTGAACGGCTTCAAGGACATCAACGACACCTTGGGCCACTACGCCGGCGACGAGCTGCTGAAAATCGTGAGCCAGCGGCTCCAGCGATCGGTTCGCCGTGGCGATGTCGTCGCGCGCCTCGGGGGCGACGAGTTCGCCATATTGCTGCCCACCATCGAAACCGCACGCCTCACGGCGATGGTCGAGGAGATCAGCCGCCGAACCCGCGAGTCGACAATCATCGGTAACGCCAGCGTCGGTACCAGTGCCAGCATCGGCGTGGCGCAGGCTCCGCTCGATGCCACCGACGCCGAAGCGCTTCTGCAGTGCGCCGACATCGCGATGTACGAGGCGAAGCGCAGCCAGTCCGACTACCGGTTCTACGAGGCAGCCCTCTCCACGGCCCCGGAGCGCCTCGACCTGCTGGCCGAGATCGCTCCCGCATTCGAACGGGGCGAGATGACGGCGTACGTTCAGCCGAAGGTTTCCGTTGCCACCGGTCGGGTCACCGGCGCGGAAGTGCTCATGCGTTGGGATCACCCAACCCGCGGTGTTCTGGCGCCCGGATCATTTCTCGACATCGTGTCCGTCGCGGGGCTACTCGACGAACTCGCACGGCAAGCGTTGTGGCGAGCGGTGCAGACCGCTGCGGAGATCCATGAAGACCTCACCATTGCCGTGAACATGTCTGCGGTGAACCTCCGACGGGTGGACTTGGCCGAGCAGATCGGCAACGCGCTTGCCTCGCACGGCGTTGCACCGCATCGCTTGATCGTCGAGCTCACCGAGTCGGAGGTGATCGACGAAACCGGGGTTCTCCACCGAACACTCGCCGAGATCGCAGAACTCGGGGTTGGTATTTCGGTCGACGACTTCGGCACCGGCTACTCCTCGTTCTCGCATCTTCGGTCGCTTCCGCTGACCGAACTCAAAATCGATCAACGCTTCGTCGGAGGCATGGTCAAGAACCGGTCGGACGACGTGATCGTGGCATCGATGGTCGAACTCGGCCACAACCTCGGTCTTTCCGTGTGCGCCGAGGGTGTCGAGGACATCACGACCGCCCAGCGCCTCTATGAACTCGGGTGCGACATGGCCCAGGGCTACTTCTTCGGTCGACCGATGCCGGCGACCGATTTTGCACGGTGGTTGCATCGCTCACCGGAATCGGTGCTCGACAGCGGATCAGTTCTCGACTGAGTCCGTTTCACCCTCGGCGGCCAGACCGAAGTCGGCCAGGACCGCCTGGAGAAAGGCCGGATAGACGCCGCCCTCGTTGTACGCGGTGAGATCGGCTTCGGCCTCGTCGATGCGATCATCCTGGAGCCGAATCAGCGCCCGGTAGACCAACGCCGGCGGATGCGACGGGTCGAGCGCCAGCGCCTTGTCCTGCCATTCTTCGGCACTGGCGCGGATCGAATCATCGGGCACGGCGGCGAGCATCCAACCGAGGTGGGCAGCAATATCGGGATCGTCCTGCCCGACGTTCCAGAGCGTGTCGAGAAACGCAAACGGCGCGGTGACGTCGCCATCGGCCGCGAGCGCATCGGCGGTTCGCTCGCGAAGCCGAAACTGTTGCAGGAGCGTCTGCTCGTCCGTGGTCGGATCGTTGTTGGCAAACGCGACGAGATCGGCCGCCGCGTCGGCCGGGCGACCGTCGTTCAGCGCAATCACCGCCCGGAACACCCGGGGTGCGCTCGCGGTCTCATCGAGTTCGACCGCGGTGTCGAGGTCGGCAAGAGCGAGGTCGACGCTGCCCTCATCTTGTTGCTGATAGACCGTCCACCCGCGGTAGGTGTACGCCTCGACGTTGCTCGGTTGCTCGGCGATGACCTCGGTGTAGAGCTCGATCGAGCGGTCGTAGTCACCCTGACCACCAGCGGCCCCGGCCTCGAACAGCAGTTGCCGAACGTTCTGTCGGATGTCACCCGAGCCGGCATCGTTCACGCCGCGGGTACCAGAAGCTTGCTTGACGCCAAATCCGGCGAGTACGCCGAACAGGAGCACAGCTGCCACCCAGCCGGCCTTGCGACCGCGGCCGGCGGTTTCACGCCGCGAGGCCACCTGCGCGCGATGGGAATCGATGGCCCGCAGCACCGCGGCGGTGCGGGCGGTGTAGTCGTCACGCAGCGTCTCGTAGTCGGCCCGGTCGATGTCGCCCGCCGCACGCTCGGCATCGAGATCCTCGAGCGAGGCGAGCAGGTGGGTCTTTTGATCTTCGAGTGCCGCGAGCTGATCGGGGCTCAGTTCACGCGCCGCCACTGCGCTCCCCCGTTCCGTCCGACCCTATTCCGTCCGACCCTGGCCCCGCTTTTGCGCGAGCCCGCGCCACAAGATCCTCGTCGGCCCGGGTCGCCGTCGTCAGCGGAGCCTTCTGCCACCGCCGGAACGCCATCGCCAACGCCGCCACAGCAGCGGTGAGCCCGATGACCGGCAACATCCAGACCAGGCCGGTCACCCCTGACGCGCTCGGGTTGAGGTCGATGTCGTCGCCGTTGGTCCGGACCAGGTACGCCGTGATCTGCTCGTCGGTTTCACCGGCGTCGACTCGGGTCCGGATCTCGGCTCGTATCGTCCGCGCGATTGGAACGTCGCTCTCGGCCACCGACTGCCCGTTGCACACCGGACACGCGTAGCGATTCGCCAACGCGTAGGCCCGGTCGCTGTTGGTGCGCGGCGCTCCCTCGTCGATGGTGCCGAACACAAGTGCGCCGAGCGCGACAGCAAAGGCCGCCAGCCAGAGGAGCGAGCGACGGGACTTCATTGACCATCCTCGGGAGCGGTGTACCGATCGATGATCTCGTCCATACCGTCGGCGGTGACTCCACCGATGAGTTTCACCACGACCTGTCCCGACGGCGCAACGATGTAGGTCTCGGGAACCTGGGCGACCGACCAATCGAGTGCGATCGAACCCGTGTCCTCGACCAGCACGGGCCAATCGCCGCCCGCCTTCCGAAAGAACTCGGCGACATCTTCGGGTTGATCGTCGAACGCGATACTGACGACGGCGGCATCCCCCTCGACAGCGTGACGCTCGGCGAACGTGACGAGTTCGGGGTGTTCCCGGATGCACGGACCGCACCACGTCGCAAAGAAGTTCACCACCACCCACCGGCCGCGGTAGTCGTCGATGTCGAACGCATTGCCCTGGCTGTCGGTGCTGATCGTGGACGGGGCGAGTTTGCCGAGGAGCGGCGAATCGACGCCCCGCTCACTCGATGGAGCTCGGGTGGCCAACACCACGACGAAAACCGCCAACACCAAAAGCATGACGCCGGCGATGACCTTCGACGAGGCGCGCCCGGGTTCTGGCACGGTGACTTCGTCGGTCATGTCGTCACGTTGGCCGGCGCCTCGCCCACGGGAGCCGACACAGGATCCATGGGTCGACGACGCGATCCGGGGAACATCGCGAGCCCGGTGCCGAAGGCCATGGTTGCACCGCCGAGCCACAGCCACATAATGAGCGGCTGGATGGTCGCTCGCAGCACGATTCTCCCGTCGTCTTCGACCTCGATGAGCGAAAGCGCGATGTCCTCGGTGAACTTCGATCGGATCGACGGGGTGCCGATGGTTTGGCCGCCGCTCGCAAACTCACTCACGGCGGGCCGGAAGTCGCCTTCGCCGTCGATCTGGATGGAGGTCTCGACGACGTGCTTGGCGCCCTCGTCGAATTCGGTCAGGCCGACAAAGGTGAGTTCGTGGCCGGCGATCGAGACCGTGTCACCCTCGGCCATGGTGAACTCGCCCTGTCGGACGTAGGAGGAACTGGCGGCATAGGCCACCGCGATGAGGATGACGCCGAGATGCACGATCATGCCGCCGTTGGTTCGGCCGACAAAGCCGCGCCAGCCCTGACGACGCGACGCGAGGAACACCTGGCGCAGTGCGGCGCCGGCGGCGAACCCGGCGATGAGGAATGCCAGCAGCGGTGCGAAGCCTCGGGCCCCGACCAGGAGCGCCAGAATCAGGCAGCCGATCCCGATCCATGCCGGCACGATGAGTCGCTTCGACAGCACCTCACCGCTGGCCTTGCGCCAAGGAAGCACCGGGGCCACCGCCATGAGGAACAGCATCGTGAAACCGATCGGGGCGGTCATGCGATCGAAGTACGGATTTCCGATCGAGATGCGGTTTCCGTTGATCGACTCGACGATCAGCGGAAAGACCGTTCCGAGCAACACCACAAAGGCAAACGCGCCGAACAGGACGTTGTTCGCCAAGAACGCCCCTTCGCGCGACAGCGGTGAGTCGATTCGGCCGACGGTACGAAGTCGGTCGCCGCGCCATCCGATGAGGCCGATGGTGACCACGCAGATCAGTGCGAAGAAGCCGAGCAAGAGCGGGCCGATGTTCGAGTCACTGAAGGCATGCACGGAGTCGAGCACGCCCGAGCGCGTGAGGAACGTGCCCAGAATCGTGAGCGCGAAGGTGGCGCACACGAGCGAGAGGTTCCATACGCGGAGCATGCCGCGACGCTCTTGCACCATGACCGAATGGAGGAACGCCGTACCGGTGAGCCATGGAAGGAACGACGCGTTCTCCACCGGGTCCCAGGCCCAATACCCACCCCAGCCGAGCACCTCGTAGCTCCACCACGAGCCGAGGATGATACCGACGGTGAGGAACGCCCACGCCACGAGGGTCCAGCGACGGATCTCGAGCAGCCAGCCCTCCCCCACCCGGCCGGTCACGAGCGCGCCGACCGCGAAGGCGAACGGGACCGTGAACCCGACGTAACCGATGTACAGAATCGGCGGGTGCAACGCCATGAGCCAGTGGTTCTGGAGAAGCGGGTTCGGGCCGTCGCCGACGAAACCGGGCGGCGGCGAGAACGATTGGAACGGGTTGGCCGGGCCGACCATGAGCATGAAGAAGAACGCGCTCGTAATGAAGATGGTGAGCATCGCCCAGCCCACCAGCGGGTCGGTGAGCCGGTCGCGGAAGCGGTGGGCAATGAGCGCGAGATAGCCGGCGAGGATCAAGGCCCACAACAAAATCGAACCCTCGAGTGCCGACCAGAGCGCGGCAAAATTGAACAACGCGGGAGTGTCGGGCGAACCTTGCTCGGCCACGTATCGCACGGTGTAGTCGCGAGCAAACAGCGCTCGCTCCATCACCACGAATGCCACGATCGCGCCGCCCAGAACGACCAGCGAAAATGGCCGGGCCATCAGCACATAGTTGCGGCGTTTGGCGAAAAGCCCGTACGCCATTGCACCGGCGCCGACGACCGACGCGACGAACCCGAGTGAGATCGCCAGATAGCCCAGCGTGGTGTTCACTTCTCGCCGCCGAGCTGTGCTTCCTCGAGACGTTCCTCGTTGTTGTCGGTGTAGTCGTTGTCGTGCTTCACCCGTAACTCGTCGCCGAGGAAGTAGTAGCCGTCATTGGCGCCGCCGGAAAACGCCTCGACTTGATCGGGCGAACCCTGCACCCAGTGGCCCTCGAGAAACACCGGAATGCCCGGTTTGAACAACTCGGAGGGCTCGGGTCCGACGTACAACACATCGGCGAGCACGTCGTCGAAGACCACGGTGAATGCGGCGGCATTCTCGCCGTCGATCGTGAACGTCTCGATGTTGTCGATGGGCGAACCGATCAATCGGAATCGATCGTCGTTGAGCTCTGCCCGGTTGGCGATGGCGTCGTCGGCTTCGTAGACGAACAGGCTGGCGTCCTTGAGAAAGACCCAGACGATCGCGACGAGGGCCAGCACGATCGCCGCAACAACCGCGGTACTGATCAGGCCGCGGCGCGGTACAGCCGTGGCTGCGCGCGGCGTGAGGTCGCTCAGCGGTACCGCATCGTTGTCGGCGTCGTCGAAGAACTCTTGGTTGTCGTCCGGACGGTCGTTCATGCGGGCGCATCCTCGTCGGTGGTCATCCACCGCTGCCGGTCGGCGGGCACGAGCTTGGAAAGGCGGCGGCCTTGCACCGCCAAGCGCAGCGCGTAGGCGCTGATCGAACCGACACCGACGATCCAACCGGCAATGACGTAACTCATCGGCTGACTCCTTGTGTGGCTTCGGCCCGACGTTCGGCCAAGGCCTTGTCGAGTCCCACATCGTCGATCTGTCGAGCGAGCCACACCAAGCGGAACTCGTGGATGATCAGCCACACCAACACGAGCAGGCCCGTCACGAACGCTATGAACGTGGTGAAGGCGTTGATGTCCTCGATCTTGCCCTCGATGATCGTGCTCTCCTGATGCAGCGTGCGGTTCCCCCACCACGCCACCGAGCGGTTGATGATCGGGATGTCGATCAGGGCGACCAGCGCCACGACCGCGGCCTGCTTGCCGCGGGCAACCGGATCGCCAGGCACGCTACGTAGTGCGAGATAGCCGGCGAACAGCAGCACCAAGATGAGCGATGAAACCAGGCGGACGTCGCCCCAATCCCAGTAGGTACCCCAGGTTGGTCGCCCCCAGATCGCACCGGTCACCAACGTGAGCAGGCCAAAGAGCACGCCGACGCGGGCCGAGGCATGGGCCACGATGTCGCCCCAGGTCGACCGTTTCCACAGGAACAAGGCGCTGCCGATGCCACACAGAACAAAGGCGGCGTACGTGAGCGAGGCCACCGGCACGTGCAGGTAGAAGAGCCGGACGATCTCGCCTTGGTCGCGGTCGGGTTCGCTCCACACGAAGGCACCGAGCAACGTCAGCACGGTACCCACCAATGCGGCGGCGCCGATGACTCGACTCGCCCGCGACGAGGTGGTCGCCGAGGGTGTGGCGGCCGGGGCTTCGATGGTGGTAGCGGTCGGCGGGGGCACGGTCTACGACTCCTCGAGCAGAACGCCGTACGCGAGCGTTCCGAACACTACGTAGATCACTGCAAATAGTCCGAGTACGCCAAGCCAAGCCCAGCCGTCGGTGGCTTCGAGACCGAGCGCGTCGGCAAACGAGCGCGTCGCTGCCACCAGCACCGGGGCGAGCACCGGTAACAGCAGAAACGGCAACAGGCTGTCGCGCACGGAAAGATCGGAAGCCAACACGCCATACAGCGTGCCAGCTGCGGCGACGCCAACGGCCGCGGCCACCGACGTCACCACGACGAGCGCCGGCTCTTCAATCGAGGCGTTGAACAGCAGTACCCCCCCGCCGATGAGCACCACCTCGAGGGCCAACAGTTGGAGTGCGATGGCCAGCGCCTTGCCGAGAAAGATCTTGGCGGGGTCGAGACCGCTGAGCCGCAGGGCATCGGGCACACCGTCTGCGCTGTCGATGGTGAAGGACCGCTGAATCATCAAAATGCCCGCGAACAACACCGTGACCCAGAACAGGCCCGGTGTCATCTGTTGGAGCTCGGCATTGTTGGCGCTGAGTGCCAGGCCGAACAGCACGAGCACCAACAACGCGAACGGGACGATTTGCGTGAGGCCCACTTTGGTGCGCGCCTCGACGCGGAGGTCTTTGCTGGCGATCAGCCACATCTCACGCACGGGGCTGCCCCTTCGCATGGCCCGGGTCGGCGGCGCTTTCGTCGGCCGACACCAAACCACCGGCGATGGTAATTCGGCGGGGGGCAAGCGGCAGCACGCGGTCGAGTTCATGGCTCGCGACCAGCACGGTCGCCCCGGCAGCGGCGGCGTCGATGATGAGCGCGTCGACGATGTCGCGACCGCCCTGGTCGAGGCCGGCGTGGGGTTCATCCATCAGCCACAACTCGGGTCGGCGGGCCGCGATCGACGCAATGGCCGTACGGCGCTTCTGTCCGGCCGACAGGCGGTTCACGTTGACGTCGAGCAACCGTTCGGCCACCTCGAGGCGCGCCAGCGCAGCGAGCCCGTCGGCCTTGTCGGCGCCTGCGGCCTGCGCCCAGAACTCTGCGTTTTCCCGCACGGTGAGGTCGGCGAACAAGCCAGACGTGTGTCCGACCAGGCCCACCCGCCGGCGCACCGAGCGGCGATCGGTGACGAGGTCGTGACCGAGCACCGTGGCCGAACCCGATGCGGGGGCCAACAGTCCGGCGCACAGCCGCAACAGCGAAGTTTTCCCGGCGCCGTTGCCGCCCTGGAGAAGCACGATCTCGCCTGCGTCGACGGTGAGATCGATGCCGGCGAGCGCCGGAAAACGACCCAGGAGTGCGACGACGTCGCGCAGTGCAATGACGGCCACCTCGCCAGGATATCTGGCGCCATGTCAAGAGTAGGGTGGCGCGGGCCGATACCTTGCGGGATATGACCTCCCGCGCGCTCGGCGCCCTCGGACGATTTTTCATCACCACCGGCGTGGTGCTCCTGTTGTTTGCCGCGTTCCAACTCTGGGGCACCGGCATTCAAGAAGCTCGGGCCCAGGACAGCCTCGAGACCGAGTTCGAGGAAGTGCTCGAGGCTTCCGACGATGTCGAAGAGGCGGTACAGGAAATCCTCGACGCGGTGCCGGACCACTCGATCGACCCGGTGGCGGCCGCAGAGCCGATCCCGGCATCGGCGTTTGATCCCGAAGTCCTCCGCTACTTCTTCCCCGACGGCGGCGAACCGATAGCGCGTCTCGGCATACCGGCGATCGGTGTCGACAAGATCGTGGTCGAAGGCGTCAACGTCGAAGATCTTCGCCAAGGACCTGGCCACTACCAATCGACGCCGAGCGCGTGTCAGGCGGGCAACGTGGCCATCGCTGGTCACCGCACCACCTACGGACAGCCATTTCACAACATCGACCAGTTGCGCGTCGGCGACGAGATCAGCCTCGAGGGCCGCCTGGGCGCGTGCACGTATCGGGTGATCGCCCCCGAAAAACAGAACTATGACACCGGCGAGTACTGCCGGGAGTTCGAAGCCGACCGAACCGAGCGTCTGAGCTCCGGCATCAACGTCGGTGCCTTTACCGAGGGTTTTGTCGAACTCGATCTGCCCGACGACTTTGCCATCGGCGCAACCGACGACATCACCTACTTCGACACCAGCGATCAGCAGGTCGGCGATGCCGCACCGGTCGCCCCGGCAGTGACCGACGAACCCGGCTGGTTCGTCGTCGACCCCCGAAGCACCTGCGTGATCGAGAACTACGGCGACAACCGGATCACGCTCACGGCGTGTCATCCGAAATACACCGCCCGCCAGCGCATCGTGGTGCAAGCCGAACTCATCGGATCGCCCGTGAAAACTCCGAACATCGCCCGGCCCGAGGCCCAAACCGACTCCCTCGCATCGGAGTTCGACGAGCCGAGCCAGCCCCTGACCACTTCCGAGCCGGCCACGACGGAGACGACCACGCCAGGGACCGCCACGAGTGCCACCGCACCCGACACCACATCTCCGGCAACTGCGACGACCGAGCCGGTCGAGGTCGACGCCAGTATCTCCTTTGCCTCCGACGAGACGCTCGACGGCGGGCTCGGTTGGAGCTGGGAATTCCTTCCCGCCGCCCTCCTGTGGGGATTCATCACGTTGATCCTCTGGACGGCCACTCGAATGCTTGCGGCGCGCTGGCGAGCGCTTCCCACCTACGTCCTGTCGGCGATGCCACTCATCGTGTGCCTGTACTTCGCCTTCGAAAAGGTCGACAAGGTCCTGCCCGCGTACTGAGGGGGCGTACTGAAGACGCCACGGTCTCACTACGCTGCCGACGTGGTTCACCGCGCGCCCAGTGTGCCGATCGCTTTGCTCTTCGCCCTCCTCCTCCTGGGCGCAGCATGCTCGAGCGCGACCGACGAGCCGGCGGCCACC
>CBESNZ010000021.1:0-17568 GCA_965531045.1 uncultured Acidimicrobiales bacterium | reverse complement strand
GACACCCTGTACGGCGGGCCCAACGACGACACCACACCGAATGCGAAACCACCAACAAGTTCCCCTAGAAGAACCCGCAAGGTAAGAACCACCTGACCTGACGGTGGCGGACAACACAACGTTGTCCGCCACCTCACGTTTTCGGGTCAGCCGAACGGCCAGGGCAGACCGGCCAACGGGGCCCGTTTACGGGCTCGTGGCCGCACGAAACCGATCACGTGTTCACCCGGGTCGACCCGCTCGTCGTCATCGGCCACACGGGCCGAGCCGTCGGGGTTCACGACCAACAGCGGCAACATGTCGAGCGATGGTCGGGCCTCGTGGCTGATACGACGCACCTGGGACCCCGCTGCGAGTTCGGCGCCTATGGTCGCGTGGGTGATGCCGGCGCCAAAGGCGCGGCGGGCAACGACGCTCTGGCTGCCGGCCCGCGCGTTTTCGTGCTCGTTCTCGTCGTCTTGGGGCAAGGAGAAAACTCCTGCACGGCCAACGATTTCGCTGAATCGCAGCACTGCAAGGTCGTTGACGTCGTCGCTCTTCGCCAGGGCCAGCACCAGTCCAACGCCGATGCCGTCGACGGCCACGGCAAGGTCTTCGGACTCGATACGGCCGGTGTACACCAACAACCCGCGCCCGATGGCGTCCATGATCTGATCGTCGTCAGAGGTGATGACCAGCGACGGCACCTCGAGGTCGGCGAGGCGTTCGGCCGCATCGAGCACCCATGGCGAACCGCCCACAAACGCCACACCCTTCGCTTCGGCCCGGGCCACTTGGAACACCCGGGCCGCCACCCGGGCGGCAACACTGTAGAACACGACGGAGCCGACGATGACGGTGAACACCACCGGCACGAGCTCGGCCACAGGGTGCCCGTGTTCCTCCAACTCCAGGGCGAACAACGACGCGACGGCTGCCGCCACGATGCCCCGCGGCGCCATGCTGGAGACGAACCATCGATCGCGCGACGGCACGCCGGTACCGAGTGTCGAGGCCCACACCGCCAGAGGTCGAGCGACCAAGATCAGTACGGCGAGTAACGCCAGGGATCGGGGCAAGAACTCGACGACCGCATCAAGATCGACGCGGGCGCCGAGCACGATGAACAACCCGCCGAGAACCACGACGCTGAGGTCTTCCTGGAACGTGACGATGTGGGCGAGCGGCGCCCGCTTCTGGTTGGCCAGAACGATCCCCATGATGGTGGTGGAGGTCAGGCCGGCCTCGGCCTGCATCGAATCGGCAGCGACAAAGGCGAGGATCACCGCCATCAACATCACGGCGTTGTGCAGACGGTCGGGGATCCAATGGCGCTTCATCGCGACGGCCATGAGCATGGCCATGACCGAGCCGATGACGGCACCGATCCCGAGCGTGCCGACGATGCGCAACGCAATCGCTCCCGGTCCATCCGCTTCGCCGAGGGCTGCTTCGAGCACCACCACGGCGAGCAGTGCGCCGATCGGATCGATGAGAATGCCTTCCCACTTCAGCAACGATGCCGAGGTTGGCCGCACGTTGACGATTCGCAGGAGCGGCAAGACCACCGTGGGACCCGACACGACCAGGACCGCACCGATGAGCCACGCGTCGCGGGCCCGAACCTCGAACAACAGGTCGATCGACAAGGCGGCGATGACCCATGTGACCACCGCGCCGATGGTGACGAGTCGGGCGAGTGAATGTCCGACCTCGGCCGCTTCGTCGCGATGTAGCGCCAATCCGCCTTCGAACAGCAGCAGACCAACACCCAGGGAAACGCTCGGAAAGAGCAGCTCGCCGAACAGTTCGTCCGGTTGGATCCAGTCGGTGACCGGCCCGACGAGGATGCCGCCGGCCAAGAGCAGGAGTATCGACGGGATGCCGACACGATTCCCGAGCCACTGCACGCCGACTCCGACGCCGACGATAATGGCTATGGCGGTAAGAGGGTCCGTCATGATCTGGAGATCATAGAGGCACGGCGCGCAGCCGCCGACTACAACCGTCGGTAAGTTTGCGCCGCGACGAGTTCGACTTCGCCCCGCTCGAGCATGCGATCCACGTGAAGCTGCGCCGAACGCCGCTCGACGCTGTCGGCGAAGATGTGCTCGACGTGGGGCCGATAGATGAAGCGGTGGGCGACCATGTCGTCGATCGTGTGCGGCTCGGCGAGGAAATCGAGCATTGCGTCGTGGCGCCGCCCGATGACCGCCGTGAAGGCATCGATCATGGTCAGGAAGTCCTCCCGACCTTCGATGATGCCCTTGTGATGAAACGTCACGTAGTAGTCGGCTTCCTCGTCTCGCACCCGCTCGAGCGACGCCTCGAACTGCGCGAGGTCCGACCACGCATCGCCGTAATACGGACCGAACCCGGTCAGGTCGATGTCGGAAAGGAAGAAGACACCACCATCGATGCGAAACCCGCTGTGGCCGCGCGTATGGCCGGGAAGGTGCACCGCCTCGACCGACACCCCACCGAGGTCGAAGGTGTCGCCGTCGACGAAACCGGCGGCGTCGGGGCGCGCGGTGTAGTGAAACTCCTCCAACAAGGTCTGGCCGAACGCGGACCGCACGTCGCCCTCGAGCCCGTAGATATCGAGCAAACCGTCGAGGCTGTGGGCCGCCATCAGATCGTCGCGATGCATGTGTACCCGGGCGTCGGGGAACACGCCGTTGCCCGCGACGTGGTCCTCGTGGCCGTGACTGTTCACCACCAGATCGACGCGCTCGCCCACCCCACCGGCGGCCACCACCGACACCGACGGATCGATCACCATCGTGTTTCCGGCGCCTCGCACCACGACCGAGTTGCCCGACGGATACGAACCGTCGCCGTTCCCCACCATGATGGTGACGGCAGGGGTCAAGGTGCGCGGTTGCAGTCCGGTCATGGGGCGACGCTAATCGTGGGCTCGGCGTTGCGCCTAGACCGTCACGCCGACCGGGGTATGGACGTGTTCCGGGAACAGCGACGCGGGGTCGGCGAGACCCAACACCGCTCCAGCGACATCGCACAACACGTCGCGCTGATCGATGGCGATCGGCACGTCGTAGCCATGCGGCGCGATGTTCGCCGTGGTCAATGCAGGGATGCTGCCGAAGACCTGGCCACCGTTCACGGCGCCGCCCAGCACATACATCGCAGACCCGAGGCCGTGGTCGCAACCGCCCGACCCGTTCTCGAACACGCGCCGGCCGAACTCGGTCATGACGACGGTGGTGACATCGGTGAGCCCTCGGGCGTCGAGATCGGCTTGGAAGTTCGCGAGGTATGAATCGAGCTCCGACAACAGGTACATCATCTCGCCGTCATCCCAGGTGCCCATGGCATCGTGGGTGTCCCAGTGCCCGAGGTTGTAGGTCACCACCTCGACGCCGAGGTCGCCGTCGAGCAGCGCCGCGATGTCGGCAAAGGCGCGTGCACCTTCGTCTTGCGCCGTGGAGCCCGAAATCGTCCCGATCGAGCCGATCGCATCGAGCACGGTGGTCCCGGTCGATTCCGCCACCGACGTCCCCGCATAGACGCCGCGGAGCAGGCTTTCGTAGCCCGACGAATAGCCCGACATGCCCCCGAGTCCGAAGGTTTCGATGTTCGGGACGCCGAGCGCCGGGTATCCGCGCAGGCTCAAGTTGACGTTGTTGCCGATGGTCAGGCCACGAAACACCGAATCGTCACCACCGGCCGAGCCGGCGAGATAGCGGCCGAGCCATCCGAGTTGATCTGGCGGGATCGCCGTTGCCCCGTACTCGGAGAGGTCCTGGGCCGCGAAGTGGCTGCGGCTCTCGCCGAGATTCCCCGCCCCGGTCACAACGGCCAGCCGCCCGTCCTGGAACAGTCCGTGCATACCGGGCATCGACGGATGGAAACCAAGGGTCCCGTCGAGATCGAGCACCTGCGCGGCGGGAATGCTGATCGAAGGACGCAGCGCGTAGTAGTTCGAGTCCGTGTAGGGAACCACGGCACTGAGGTGATCTTGCCCACCTCGAAGGAACAACACGACGAGCTGGCCCGGCGGGCCACCAGCTCGATTGAGGGATCGAGCCTCGGCGGCGGCGCCCGCGGGCAACATCGTGTTGGTCCCAGCCAACACCGCCGCGGCCGACATACCGGCGAGCACGGTCCGGCGCGACACCGCACCAGAGCCGGCGGGGTCATCTGTGGCATCGCCATCGTTCGTCTTGGCAGTCGGGTTCGTCATGGAGTTCCTCACTGGCATGCTCATCGGTACAGGGCGTCGGCGGAGGCCAGCAGCGCAAAGGCGATAAGTGGCAGCTCGCTGCTGATCGACGCGGCGTTGGGGCGTTCTCCGGGCGCCCATCCGGTCTGTCCCTTCAACAAGTCGGCGCCTTGCGGCGTCATGGATTCGAGGAGCAGGCGTTGGGCAGCCGCCTCGTAGATTTCCGCCGCGGTCAGCCCTTGGAGGCCGGCGACGAAAGCCGCCGGGCTGAAGCTGATCACCGGCGACTGATTGGAGAGCACGTCGCCGGTGAGATTCCATCGGTTGAGCAAACCGCCGGTGTTCATCCATGCACCTTCGACATCCGGGTACCCATTGGGAGCCGGCCAGAAAAACGGCAGTTGACCGAGCGCAGCCAAGGCCGAACCCAGCTGGGTCAGTTGATTCGTATCGGTCGTCGCTGTGATCTCGGCTTCGAGGCGGCGCAACAATGCGTAGAAGAAGTCGAGGGGTCGATTGAACTTGTCACCGGCCGAAGCATCGAAGTCGGCATGGGAGAACATCGCTTCGAGCACCGGAACGATCTGCGAATCGTTGGCCAGCCAAGCGGAGGCCATCGCATCAACGATCCCCGGTGTCGGGAAGTCGGCGACAAAGCGCCGAGCGATCTTCGTGCAGACGAACGCCGCCGTCTCGGGCCGCATCGCCAGCCAGTGCAGAAACTGCACGCCGTGGTCCTCGTAGTCGCTTCCGGCCGGGCGGGTCCAGCCCAGGATGTCGACCGAGCCGGTGTCGTGCGCCGTGGTATTGAAGTAGTAGGCCCCTTGCGCCGGAAACATGGTCCAGCCGGTCAGGATTCGAGCGGTGTCGACAACGTCGGCCTGGTCGTAGCCGCCGTCGACGCCGACCGTGTGCAGCTCGAGCAGCTCGCGGGCGTAGTTCTCGTTGATGGCGCCAACCGACGACTTCCAGTTGTCGAGGTACCCCAGCATCGCCGGACTCTTGGCGGTGCCGACCAACAGGTCCTTGAAGCGTCCCAGCGCATTGGGACGAATCACCGCTTGGTCATCCCAGATCTTGGCCAGTCCCAGGTTCGAGTCCTCCGCCGACACGTTGAAATGGTCCGACCAGAACTCGACCATGCGTTCGAACAGCTGCGCCGGGCTCTCGACCGCTCTGATCACGGTGGCGAGCTGCAACTGCGCCCGCGCCGCCGCCGCTGATTGCGGGTCGGGATACGCGGCCGCCAGATCCCACGGATGCTCGTGGGCGAGGGCCGGGAGCAGCGCAAGCTTTGCGTCGAGCGCAGTGGTGTCGAGGCCGGCGGGAGCCAGCTGCTCGGCCAGCCATGCGGCTTCTCCCAGTGCGTCGAACTGCGCCCGGGCCGCCGGGGTGGCCCCATAGGTCGCTCGCCGTAGCACGTGATTCGCCCGATCGAAGGGACTCTTCACCATGTCGCACGCCGCCACCAATGCGGTTCCTGCCGCCGCAGCCACGACCGCTTTCCATGGGGACGAGAGGAATGCCCGGCGCGACGGCACGGCCTCGTGATCCGCCGGCGTGATCGCTTCCGTCTGGTCGGTCGTCTGATCGATGAGGGTCATGACAGCTCGGATTCTCTTGAGGGACGGGGCATTAGCTGTTCGATGCTCGATAGCGATCGAGCCACTCGGCGACGCGGGCGGTTTCTGCGGCACCGATGCTCGGTGCGGCACCGGTGAGAAACCCGTGGCCTTCGCCACCAACCACGAACAGGCTCCAGCCACCGATGTCGTCGAATAGCCGGTCGAGTTCGTTCAGGGCCTCGCCGTACGCCTCGGCGGGAAGGCGTTCGCCTCCGGAACACTCGTCGGCTGCCCGACCGAGTACCGAGCGCACGGCGGCATCGGCACCGGACGAGAACAGGCCGAAGGTGGCATCGGGGTACTTCGTCGCCAAGTACTCATAGATGCCTGCGAACTTCTGATCCTGGGGGCGGCTGACAAACCGATCCCAGTCTTCGGGGTACTCCTGAGGCCACCCGGCGGAAATCCGCCGAAAGAAGCAGTCGGGCAACAGTGCTTGGGTTTGCGGCACGATGACCGAGTCCATCAAGACATCGACGCGGGCCTCCGGGAACGCCGCGACCACCGCCTCGTAGTTGAGCAGCGCGCCGAGTCCGCCGGTGCCGGTACCGGCCAAGATCACTTGCTCGACGTCGGGGAATTGCGGTGCTGTCTCCGCCAGCATGGCCACCACGTTGTTGGCTCCGACCATCGCGAGCGGTTCCGGCTCGCCCGGAACCTCGACGGCGGGGTTGGTCCCGCCGTGCAGGTCACCGGTCGACGACGGCACGTAGACGGCACTCCAGCCGGCAAACGGGTTGACCGTGTTCGTCGGGTCGAAAATGGCCCGGTCGAGCCTGCCCGACGCGACCGCTTCGGCGAGGTTGTCCACGTCGTACGAGCGATCGATCGACGCGCAGGAGTCGGCGTTGAAACAAACCCCGCCATCCTCGAAGAAGATCGTCAGATGGTCGGTCGACCCGGCCCTCACGCCGTAGCCTCCGGGCGAGCCATCGAGCGACAGCATTTGGTCGCTGCCAACCCATCGCCACTCGGTATCGTCGAAATTCGTATCGTCGAAATTCGTATCGTCGAAATTCGTATCGAACATCGACGTCGGGACGGGGTTGGTCTGCTCCGGCTGGTTGGCGATATCGACATCGGTCGCGGCATCTCCTCCGCTGAGTACGACGCCCAGTCCGATCACACCGGCAGCGGCCAGGCCGGCAACTCCCCGACGTCGGTTTGACCGTCGGCGGGCGCGCCGCCTGACCATGGTCGGGTCCGGCGCTGCACCGACCGGAATCGCTCCGAATACCGAAGCGAGGTCTTCTCCGACATCATCGAGGCCGCGTGGGTCGTCGGTCATCGCGCCGCCTTGTGCGTGTGGCCGCTCGCTTGCTCGTCGAGGTGGGTTCGCAGTGTCGCTCTGGCGCGACTGAGCAAGGCCGACGCCGTGCCGACCTTGACGTCGAGGGCGACGGCGATCTCGGCCTCGGTGAAGCCCATCACATACCGCAACGTGATCGCCTCTCGCTCACGGCTGCCGAGGGACGCGACGGCTTGCCAGACCGGAGAAGGCGCTGCGATTTCGGTCCACTCGGCCACGGGTTGGGTGCGAGCGAGCGCTCGTCGTTCGCCGCCGCGGCGACGAAACATCCTGTTGAGTTGATTCGCGGCGACGCGGTAGGCCCATGCATCGGGCGACGACATCCGCGAGACCCGTCGCCAGCGTTCATACGCCCGGACCATTGCCTCATCCACCGCTTCGGCGGCGAGGCCCACGTCGCCCGCACAGCGACCCGTGAGCGACCGAACGAGGCGTGGATGCGCGACGGCGTACCACTGATCAAATGATGATGATTGCTGGGGTTCATGCATCCCTACCAACACGTCGTTCGGCTACTGCTTCATGACCTCAAGTCACGAGCACGACGAATCCCTGCAAGAACTGCAAGAACTTTCCCCCTCGACCAAAATCTAGACGGCCTCGAGTCGGGCCGCCGATCGACTTCGCAACAGCGACGCCGCCAGGAACACCGCCATCGCTGCCGCGGCAACGGTGTAGAGCGTCTTCGGCCCCTGCGTCTCGTACATCGCACCCGCCGCGTAGGCGACGATGCCGGACACCAGGGTGCCGGTGGCGCCGAACAAACCCTGGCCCGCTGCGAGCTGCTCGCGCGGACTCGCCTGCGCGACCGCAACCTGGTTGGCCGGCAGCGTGAACGCATCGGCGATGGCGTGGAAGAACGACCCGATCAACACCACCCACAAGATGTCGACCCACCCGTACACCAACGTGCACACCATCGCGAGACCGATCGACCAACCGATGACGGCCGAATGGCCTCGCTCCTGCGCAATGCGGCCGCCCCGCGGGGCAAGCACGACCATCGGCAGGGTGAACAGGCTGAGCGACAGCCCGATGACCCAGGTTTCACCGCCGAGATCGTCGATCAGCAACGCCCAGGTGGCCTCGAAGTACGCGATCGTCAGGTAGAACGCGACACCGGCCAAAATCGCCGCCTGCATCGCCGGTATCCGTAGCAGCGGCAGTGTCGATCGCCTCTGGCCATCGCCTGGCGGCGTGTTGAGGTCGAGGCGACTCACCCAGAGCAGCAGCAGCGCGTTGGCCGCGGCCAAGACGATGAACGGCACCCGAATCCCGCCGAGCTCGACAAAGATCGCTGCGACGACCGGCCCGAGTACGAAACCGGCGATGTCGAATGCCGTGAGTCGGCCGAGCGTTGCGCCGACGTCCTCGGGATCTCGGGTGATGAGCAGCCGACGCATGGCGGGAGCGACGGCCCCGGTGCTGATGCCGAAGACCAACCGCGCCAGGACGAAGGCCCACAGATCGGACGCGAACACCATGCCGATCATGCCGACCGTTGCCATCGCCACGCCGCCCTTGATCATCTGCGGCGTTCGTCCGCGATCGGCGAGCGGTGCCAGCGCTACTTGCGCGATGAATCCGGCGAAGAACCCGGCCGAGGTGATCAGGCCGATCTCGCTTTCGGCGAACCCGAACCTCTCACGAAACTCGGCCAAGAGCGTGAAAACCGAGCCGTAACCCATCGTGAGCACTGCGGTGACCACGTAGTACGGCACGTTCTTGTCGTTGCGCAGTGTTGTAGCCACGGGGCAAGAACAGCCGATGTTCGATGCGTCGTGCGAATTGGCCCGGTCGGATCAGGCCGGGGTCACCCAGTTTGGCGCACGCTTCTCGAGGTACGCGGCCATACCCTCCTGCGCCTCGGCGGTGTCGAAAAGCTCGGTCGACCTTTTGTCGGCCCAGTCGAGCGCATCGTCGACGGGCATCCCCGGAACGGTCGCCAGCACCTCGCGCGTCGCAGCCAAGCCGCCGGGGCCACCGAGCTTGAGGTCAGCCACGATCGCGGCCACCTCGGCATCGAGATCGTGGGCGGGTACCGCCCGGGCGATGAGTCCGAGTTCGACGGCTCGGGGCGCGAGAAATCGTTCACCCCGCAGGAACAACTCCGCCGCGTCGGCGGGGCGCATCTTCGGAAGGCACACGACCGAGATGATCGCCGGCGCCACGCCGACCCGCACCTCGGTGAAACCGAACTTCACGTCGTCTCGGGCGACGGCGATGTCCATCGCTGCCACGAGGCCCATGCCGCCCGCGACCGCATGGCCGTCGATGCGGCCGACGATCGGCACGGCGGCCGAACGCATGGCCCGAAGCAACGGCACGTAGCCGCCGATGCCGTCGTTGGTCGTGCTGCGTTCGCGCAGGTTGGCGCCGGCGCTGAATACGGTTCCGGCATTGGTGATGACCAGAACCCGGATGCCGGGGTCGGCATTGGCCTGTTCGATCGCTGCGGTGAGCGACGCCAGCATGGCATTGCTCAGCGTGTTGCGGTTCGCTATGTCGGCGAGTGTCGCGGTGAGCACACCGTCGGCCACCACGACCTCCACCACATCACCCTCCACCACATCACCCTTCACCGCATCTCTCTCGGGTACATCGGAGCCGCTACTCATCGGGCCTGGCTCCGCAGGTGCTTGCCGACGATGCCGCGCCGCACCTCTTGTGTGCCCGCCCCGATCTCGAGCAGTTTCGCATCGCGGTACAGCCGGTTTACTTCCATCTCCCACATGTACCCGGCGCCGCCGTGGATCTGCATGGCCTCGTCGGCGGCCTCACGCATCATCTTGGTCGCGTACAGCAGCGCGGCTGCGCTGTGGGCATGCACGGCGCCCCGGCCGGCTTCACTGTGGTCGGAGTCGCTGCACATGGCCAGCACCTTGTACACATAGGCCTTGGCCGACTCGATGCCGATCCACATGTCGGCCAGTTTGAACTCGATCGCCTGGAAGTTGAATATTTCAGTGTCGAACTGCTTGCGCGCCAGCGCATGCTCGAGGCTGAGATCGAGGCAACGCTGCGCCATGCCCACCGCCCCCGGTGCGAAAAAAATCCGCTCGAAATCGAGACCACTCATCACGACCGCGACACCGTTGTTCTCTTCCCCGACCAAGTTCGCCGCCGGCACGCGGCAGTCGGAGAACACGAGTTCGCCGGTCGGGCTACCCCGGTAGCCCATCTTGTCGAGCTTCTGCCCGACTGCGAAACCAGGGGTGGACGCTTCGACGACGAACGCGCTGATGCCCTTGGCCCCGGCGCCGAGATCGGTCTTGGCATAGACGAGCACGACGTCGGCGATGGGGCCGTTCGTGATGTACAGCTTGGTGCCGTTCAGGACAAACTCGTCGCCGTCGCGCACCGCGGTGGTGGCCATCGAGCCGAGCGCGTCGGATCCTGCGCCCGGTTCGGTCAAGGCCAACGCGCCGACCAACGAGCCGTCGCACAGACCTGGTAGGTAGCGCTCGCGAATGTCCTGATTGGCGTTGCGGTAGATGTTGTTGGCGCACAGGTTGTCGTGCGCCCCCCAACTGAGCATGGCCGACGCGTTCCACGTGCCCATGGCCTCGCACACCAACCCGGCATCGAACAAGGTGAGACCCTGGCCGCCGTACTCGTGCGGGATGGTGAGTCCCAAATAGCCATGCTTCGCAAACAGGCCGAACAAGTGGTCGGGCCACGCCTGCGTGTCGTCCATTTCCGCGGCCAGCGGAGCCAGCTGTTCGCGGCTGAATCGCTCGGCTTCGTGGCGAATCTGCTGCTGCGTGTCGGTGAGCTCGTACAAGTGAATAATCCTCACGAACGGCGAGACGGATCCGATGGATTCGGACAACAATGCTTGCAATCAAGCCGTGATCTACCATACTGCATGCCATGAGTGATCCTCATCCTTCACCCGAAGATCGACCAGACAGTCGTGAAAAACAGATCGTCGCCGCAGCCCGCGATGCCTTCGCCGAGCAGGGTTTCGACGGCACATCCATGGCCGAAATCGCGCGGCGGGTGGGCATCGTCGAGGGCGCCATCTACCGCTACGTGCCGTCCAAGATCGAACTGTTGCACCGGGTGATCGAATCGTTCTACCGGCCGCTGATCGCCTCGACCGAAGACGGCTTGAGCGGCATCGAGTCCCCTCGGGATCGCCTGCGGTTCATCATCTGGCGACAGCTGCGGGCCATGACCGACGATCAACTGCTGTGTCGATTGGTCATCACCGAGGCCCGGTCGCTCGACGGCTATCACGAAAGCGCCGTGGCCGACCTGAGTCGTCGCTACACCTCTCTGGCAATGTCGGCCATCAACGACGGGATCGCCGACAAGACCTTCCGCTCCGACCTGCCCGCCACCATGCTGCGCGACGTCGTCTACGGCAGCATCGAACACATTGCCTGGGGCTCACTGACCGGGCGCGCATCGATCGATGTCGACGAGACTGCCGACGCCTTGCTGTCGCTGCTCCTCGAGGGGCTTCGCGAGCAGCCGACCGCCGAGGTGCACGCCCTCACCGACCAACTCGCCCGCCTTGAAGCCGTCACCGACCGACTGGAGCGTCAAACCGCATGAGCATCCTCCGCACGTCGGTCGATACGTCGTCGCCGACGTATGCGCAAAACCGCGCCGCCATGCTCGACCACATCGCCGGCATCGACGACCTACAGGCCCAGGCCGTTGCCGGCGGGGGCGAGCGGTACGTGCAGCGCCACCTCGACCGTGGCCGAATGCTCGCTCGCCAGCGCATCGAGATGTTGATCGATCCCGACAGCCCGTTCCTCGAGCTGTCGACCGTCGCCGGAGCGCACACCGAATTCAACGTCGGGGGATCGGTCGTCACCGGTATCGGCCAGATATCGGGCACCGAGTGCTTTCTCCTGGCCAACGACCCGACCGTGAAGGGCGGTTCACTCAACCCCATCTCGGTCACGAAGATGATCCGTGGGCTGGAGATCTGCAGAGAGAATCGCCTGCCGATGGTGTTCCTCGTCGAGTCCGGAGGGGCCGACCTCCCCCACCAACTGGCGCTCTACCTCGATGCCGGCGATGTGTTCCGTCGCATCACCGAACTCTCGGCCCTCGGCATTCCCACCGTTTCGCTCGTGTTCGGCAGCTCGACCGCGGGCGGTGCGTACCTGCCCGGCACCAGCGACTACGTGGTGATGGTCGACCAGCAGGCCCGGGTGTTCCTCGGTGGACGCCCACTCGTCAAGATGGCCACCGGTGAAGACGCCAACGACGAAGACCTCGGCGGCGCCGAGATGCACGCGACCAAATCCGGTGTCGCCGACTACTGGGCGGTCGACGAGATGGACTGCATCCGGCTCGGCCGAGCGATCGTCGGCGGTCTCCACCACCGAAAGCTCGGACCCGGTCCCGACCGGACCCCCGTCGCTCCCCGCTATGACCCCGACGAACTGCTGGGCATCGTGTCGGCCGATCTGAAGGTTCCGTTTCCGGTTCGGGAGGTGCTCGCCCGGGTGCTCGACGATTCCGCCTTCGACGAATTCAAGCCGGCGTACGGCACCAGCCTGGTCACCGGCTTTGCGCACCTGCACGGCTACGCCATCGGGATCTTGGCCAACGATCGTGGTGTGTTGCAGAACGAAGAGGCCAACAAGGCTGCCCAGTTCATCCAACTGGCCAACAAGATCGACACGCCACTGCTCTTCGTGCAGAACGTGAGCGGCTTCATGGTGGGCACCGACTACGAGCAGCGCGGCATCGTGAAACACGGATCGCATCAGATCAACGCGGTCACCAACTCCACGGTGCCGCATCTCACGATGCAGATCGGTGGCTCATACGGGGCCGGCAACTACGGCATGTGCGGCCGACCGTATCGGCCACGATTTCTGTACGCCTGGCCCAATGCGAAGACCGCGGTCATGGGCGGCGAGCAGATGGCGGGCACGTTGTCGATGGTCGGACGCGAATCCGCTGCGGCCCGCGGCCTCGACTTCGACGAGGCCGCCGACGCAGAACGCACCGCCACGATCGAGGCGCAGATCGCCCACGAAGAACAGGCAACCGTCCTGTCGGGGCTCTTGCACGACGACGGCATCATCGATCCCCGCCACAGCCGCGACGTGCTCGGCATCTCGTTGTCGGCGGCCCTCACCAACGAGTGCGTCGGGGCCAGCGGCTTCGGCGTCTTCCGGATGTAGCACCATGACCACGACTCCCTCCCCCACCGAACCCCGCGATACCCAGCGCCTGCTCGTTGCGAATCGCGGCGAGATCGCCCGGCGCATCATGCGAACCTGTCGTCGTCTCGGCATCGACACCGTTGCGGTGTTCAGCGACGCCGATGCCCACGCAGACTTCGTTCGCGACGCCGACTACGCGGTCGGCCTCGGCGGCAACACGCCAACCGAGTCCTACCTGCGCGGCGATGCGATCATCGAGGCCGCGCTGGCTACCGGAGCCGATGCAATTCACCCCGGCTATGGCTTTCTGGCCGAAAACGCCGGCTTTGCCAGAGCGGTGGGCGAGGCGGGTCTGCTCTTCATCGGCCCGAGCCCCGAGGCGATCGCAGCGATGGGCTCGAAGATCGAGGCCAAAGCACTCATGGCCGATGCCGGCGTTCCGCTTTTGCCGTCGGTCGAACTCACCGACGTCGCCGACGACCAGCTCGTCGCAGCGGTGGCCGACATTCCGTATCCGGTACTGATCAAGGCGTCGGCGGGCGGCGGCGGCCGTGGCATGCGCATCGTGCCGGATGCCGGTGCGTTGATCGATGCGGTGACCAGCGCCCGCCGGGAAGCCGGTTCGGCGTTTGGCGACGACACGATCTACGCCGAGCGTTATGTGTCTCCCAGCCGCCACATCGAGGTACAGATCTTCGGGGATGGCCACGGCCGAGTGATCCATCTCCACGAACGCGAATGTTCGATCCAGCGCCGCCATCAAAAGATCATCGAAGAAGCACCGGCATCCAACCTCGACGCCGAGATCGCATCCGCGCTGCACGCCGCCGCGGTCAAGGCCGGCGAGGCGATCGGGTACACCAACGCCGGCACGGTCGAGTTCTTGCTGGCACCGACGGGCGAGTTCTACTTCCTCGAGGTCAACACGCGCCTCCAGGTGGAACACCCGGTCACCGAAGCGGTCATGCGTGTCGACCTGGTCGAGCTGCAACTGGCCGTCGCCGCGGGCGGGCCCTTGCCCGAGCAGCAACACATCAGCCCGCCGGTCGGCCATGCCATCGAAGCCCGGCTCTACGCCGAAGATCCCACGCAGGATTTCCTGCCGTCCACGGGCACGGTGCACCGTCTTGCGTTCGATGCCGAAGCTGGACTGCGCGTCGACACCGCAATCGACACCGAATCGTCAGGCGCGGCGGGAGAGGTGTCGCAGTACTACGACCCGATGATCGCGAAGGTCATCTGCTTCGACGCCAGCCGTCCGGTTGCCGCCCGACGGTTGGCCGCCGGGCTGTCCACGGCCACCATCGATGGCATCGTCACCAACCGAGCGTTGTTGGTGCGAACGCTGCGTCACCCCGAATTCCTCCAGGGGCAGGGCGACAGCGACTTCCTCATTCGCCATGACCCCGCCGAGCTGGGACGGCCGCTGATCGAAGGCGAACGCTCGGGCCCCTACGCTTTGGCCGCGGCGCTGGCGATGCAAGCCCAACACCGGGCGGACTCGGCGGTCACGCCCGCGGTGAGCAGCGGATTTCGCAATCTTCCCACTCAGGAACAAGTGCATTCGTTTCTCTCGGGCGAGGCCGCGGTCGATGTCGGCTACCGACTCGATGGCGACAAGCTGGTCAGCGCGTCGGTTCGGACCGGCGACGGTGACAACGATGCCGGCGTCGAACTCGACGCTCAGCTGTTCGCGGCGTCGCCGACCGAGGTCGACCTCGCAGTCGGCGGTGTGCGCCAACGTTTCGCGATCTCTCAGCGCCATCGCCACGTCGTCGTCACGTCCGTCCAAGGTTCGCTCGACCTCATCGTGGCGCCCCGCTTCGTCGACCCGGTCGACACGGTCGAACCCGGCAGCCTCGTCGCCTCGATGCCGGGCACCATCGTGGCCGTCAACGTCGCCGAGGGTGACTCGGTGACCGCAGGCCAGGTACTCCTCGTGATGGAGGCGATGAAGATGGAGCTGTCGGTCACCGCACCGGTCGACGGCATGGTCGAGACGGTCAATGTTGCCGTGGGCGACTCGGTCGCGGCCAATGCACTGATGGCCGTGATCGGCTGAACCACCGAGGAAAATCGTTCAACCTTTGCGAGCGAACCGTCGACAGTGAGGGGGAACGCGACACCCAAAGGACACCGCCCCGTGCGTCGACTCACCGCCCGATTCTCCCGCCCCGCCCATATCGCCAAAGCGGCCGCGCTCGCGGTCGTGCTCATCGGTGCCGGCTGCAGCGACGCGGCCGGTTCGCTCGAGGCGGCAACGGTCGACACGACGTCCGGAGCTCCGGCTCCGACCTTCGCTCCCGACACCGGAGCGCCGGAGCGAGGCAGCAATGTCAACGTGTTCTCCGCGTCGATCAGGTCCGACGTGCTCACCTCGGCCCGCTTCATCGGAACGTTCCTCGTGTCGAGCCCGGAACTCGGCGAGGACATGACGATCACCATCAGCGGCGCGTTCGACTCTCCGAACGAAGCCGCCACGATGGAGATGGATTTCGGCGACCTCACAGGACTCGGCGCCGGCCAGGACGTGCCCCCCGAAGCAATGGCGATGTTCGACGAACCGATGCGGATGATCACGATCGGCGACGTCACGTGGATGCAATGGAGCCTGCTTTCGATGTTGGGCGTGGAATCCGGCATGTGGCTGGAAACCGATAGCGACAATCCCGGCGAGTCCGTGGGATTCGAAAACCCGATCGATGCGCCCGTCGACCTGCTCAGCCGGTTTGCCGACGCGGACGCCACCATCGAAGACCTTGGCTCGGAAACGTTGCGCGGCGTCGAAACCACGCACTATCTCGCGACGGTCGACCTCGTACACCTCGCCGAGACGATGTCGGCCGAAGAGCTGGCCGAACTCCACGAGGACTTCGGCAGCCCGGACGAACTGCCGCTGTTGCCAATCGACATCTGGATCGACGCCGACGGCCGGCTGCACAAGTTCGAAATGCACCTGGACGCGTCGACCTTTGACGCCTCGGCCGAGACCGGTTCGATGACGATGACATACGAAATCTTCGACCACGGCCAGGATCTCGGCATCACCCCGCCCGATCCGGCGAATGTGGTCACCGAGGCCGACTTCGGCTTCGGGTTCGACTAGCGACCCCGGCAATCAGGCCGACGTTCACCCGCGAGTGTTGGTTCAGCGGTTGGGGTTGTACGCCGCATTTTCGGGAATCGAAACGTGGTAGGCAACGACGATCGGCGGATTGGCGTAGGCCCCCTGCTCGCGATCGGCCGCGAGCGCCGTGAGGTACAGCGTGCCGGAGACCGCGTCGTAGGCGCCGCCGCCGAGCCCCTCGTTCGCGAAGGGAACCACGAACTCGCCGTACTCGTAGGGCTCGACCGCCGACGCGGACAGGGTCCCGGACCGGACGTCGATCAGATCTTGCACGTCGTAGAACCAAAAGTAAGCCGAGCCGTCGGCCGGATCGACCGCGCAATAGCCACCGCACGCCTCGGTCGCTCCGGTCGGAGTGCACTTGTAGCAAATGCCATCCGGCCCGTGACCACCGCTGCTGCCGAACACGGCGTACGTCTGGGTGTCGGGAACGATGAAGCCGAATACCGCCCGGGACAGGTGGGTCCAGAGGTCGTTGTCGCCGGCCTCGTTCAGGAGGTCGGAGCGAAGTGGCTCGGCGAGGCTGTAGCCGACGAGCTGCTCGGTCGCCACCGGGGCCGCGGGCGCATCGGGAGCTACGATCTGGGCGGGATCGACGGCGAACGCCGTTGGCCCGACGCTCAAGCGGCCGATGATCGGCATCCCGCTCGAGGAACCGGTGAGGAGGTCACCGCCGAGTCCATCTCGCCACGCCTCCGGAATGTCGGAGAACCAGCCGGCCGCATGGGCGGCGCCGGCCAGTGACACGAACTCCGACGTCGTTGCGGTGCCCAATGCACCGTCGTCGTGCACCACCAAGGTGGTGTGGGTGTTGTCGCCTGGGGCGTCGTAGTACTCGATCGCGTTCACCAGGAGTTGACCGTCGTGGACGGTGAGTCCGGTGATGCGGTCCAGAGCCTGGGGGTTCCCGCCGGCCGGGCGATCGAGCACGCGGGCGAAGGGTTGCGTTGGGGGTTCGGCCATTGCGAGGTCGCCGACCGTGGTGCCGGCGATCAGCGCCGGGATCTCGAACTCTGCGATGGCTTGGTCGTAGGTGTGCCCAACGATGAAGATCGATGCGGCGTCTTCGCCCAGAGCCAGCGGACCCTGCGCGTAGTTGAGGTTCGAGACGCCAAAGTCGTCGGCCGGCAGACGGAACGCGCCGTCGTAGGTGAAATCGCCGACGGCGAGGATCGGCGGGGCGGCGGTTGCATGGCCGGCACGGT